>NZ_WMBF01000016.1:0-35991 GCF_019400875.1 Streptomyces anatolicus
GTTCTGGGTGGTGTGGGGGGCGGCGCTGGGTGCCGCGGTCTTCTCGTACTACCTGCGGCGCCGCGGCCAGTGCGGGCACTGCGGGCGGGGATGAGGCGCCGCAGCCGAGAACCGGAACGCGCGTCGGCCCGGGACCAGTTCACTGGTCCCGGGCCGACGCGCGTGGTGCGTAGGCGCGTGGTGTTCAGCCCGCCCGGCGGAAGCTCCGGATCGCCAACGGAGCGGTGACGAGCACGATCACCGCGCAGATGCCCAGCGGAGCGAGCAGCGTGGCGGGCTCGATCTGCCCCATGCTCAGGTCGCGGGCCGCGGTGATGGCCTGCGACATCGGGTTGACGGAGGCGAAGGCCCGCAGCCAGCCCGGGAGGGCATCGACCGGGACGAAGGCGTTCGAGGCGAACAGCAGCACCAGGTTGATCATGCCGCCGATCGGCTGCAGCGCTTCCGGACGGCGCAGCCACGCGGACAGCGCCATGAAGACCCAGCCGAGCGACCAGCTCAGTGCTATGGCGATCAGCAGACACCCGGCGGCGCCCGCCACTCCGCCGGCCGGATCGAATCCGAAGACCAGGGCTCCGGCCAGCAGCAGCACCAGCATGTTGATGCCGCTGAGCACGGTGTCGGCGGTGCTGCGGCCGATCAGCACGGACCCGGTGTGGATCGGCATGGACCGGAAGCGCGCGATGATCCCGTTGTTCATCTCGGTGGTCAGCGCCACACCGGACTTGAGGCCCGCGCTCACCGCGCTGGTGACGAGGAAGGCGGGCAGCAGGTAGTCGATGTAGCTGACACCCGCGGGGAAGGAGGCGGTCTGCGAGACGCTCTTGAACACCTGGCTGAACACCGTCAGCATCAGGATGGGTTCCAGTACGCCCGGCAGAATCAGGGCCGGATCGCGCAGCGCCCGCAGCGACCGGCCGGACAGTACCGAGATCTGCCGGCCGATGCTCGACCCCTGATAGCGAGGCGGCCGGGGCGCGGTTTCATCGATTGCCGGACGGCTGTCGGCCGCCGGGTTGGTGACGATGGTCATCGGGAGTTCCCTACCTAACGGCACTGGAGTGGTTCAGGGCCATGTACACGTCGTCGAGCGTCGGTTCCGCATAGGCGAGCCCGGTGATCTGGGCGTCCGCCTCGTCCGTTGCCCGTACGACTGTGGCGATCTCCGTGGAATCCCGCACGGGTACGGTGAGGACCAGCCCGTCCTCGCTGTCGGGTGCGGGGGAGAGGCCGGCCCGCCGCAGGGCTTCGGTGGTCCGGGACACGTCGTCGTCGGTGCGCAGGGAGACGCTCACATTCCGGTGCCCCGCCCGGGACTTGAGTTCCTCGGCCGTGCCCGAGGCGACGATCCGGCCGTTGGCCAGCACGGTGATCGAATCCGCGAGATGGTCGGCCTCATCGAGGTACTGGGTGGTCAGCAGGACGGTGGCGCCGTCCTCGACCAGCCGCTCGACGATCTCCCACAGGCCGCGCCGGGCCACCGGATCGAGTCCGGTGGTCGGTTCGTCCAGGAAGATCACCTCGGGCCGGCCGACCAGGCTGGCCGCCAGGTCGAGCCGGCGCCGCATTCCGCCCGAATAGGTCTTCGCGCGCCTGCGGGCGGCATCGGTGAGCTGGAAGATCTCCAGCAGCTCATCGGCCCGGGCCGATGCCTCGGCCCGGGCCGCGCCCAGCAGACGGGCGATCAGAACCAGGTTGTCCCGGCCGGAGAGCGTTTCGTCCACGGCCGCGTACTGCCCCGTCAGCCCGATGCGACGGCGTACTTCCACGCCCTCGCGGACCACATCGAACCCGGCGACCCGCACGCGGCCGCCGGACGGCCGCAGCAGCGTGCTCAGGATGCTGACGAGCGTCGTCTTGCCGGCTCCGTTGTGGCCGAGGAGTCCGAGAACGGACCCCTTCGGCACACTCAGGTTTACATCGTCGAGCGCGGCCACCGACCCGAAGGCCTTGGTGAGACCGGCGACTTCGATCACTGCATCCACACGCTTGTCCTTCGTTCGCCGCACCCGCTACAACGGGATCCGCACCATCGAACAGCAACTGGGGGAGGAGCAGCGTTCCAGTGTCAATTCTTCAAATCGGCCTTCGGCTCGACCGCCGGTCCGCCCGCCGGTCCGGCGCCCCCCGCGCTGTCCGCCGAAGGTGCCGGCGGCCGACGGGACTTGGCGAGCCGGCGTGCCACCGGGCGTTCGAAACCGTGGCACACGACCCACGCGACGGCCAGGGACAGTGCGTAGGTGAGGGCGATCATGCCGAGCGCCTGGGGCAGCGGCCAGGTGCGCTCCGCTCTGCCGATCGGCCCGAAGATGATCACGAGGGTGTGGGTCAGGTAGAAGGAGAAGGCCAGTTCTCCCAGTCGGACCATGGTCCGCCCCTGGAACACGGTGCGTTTTCCCGACAGGTCGGCGGCGGCCGCGGCGGTCACGATCAGGGCCAGCGGTATCGTGGTGGGTGCCACCAGACCGAAGGTGCCGGGCAGCCACAGGCTGCACACGTACCCGGGTATGAGCGTCAGCAGCGCCGCGCCGAGGGGGATGCGGATCCACAGTCCGGCCTGGAGGATCCGGGCCATGACGATGCCGAGGGTGAAGTCGAGCATGCGGGTGGCCGGATGGTTGAAGACCGCCCACTGCTGGTCCCAGGACGCGTTGATGAAAGGCATTTCGGGGTCGGGGGAAACCACCAGCCGGGCGACGAACGCGACCGCGAAGACAGCCGCCACCAACGAGCCGGCGCAGAGCCAGAGCCACCGGTCGGGGATCTTGCGGATGACCCGGAGCAGGAGGGGGAAGGCGAGGTAGAAGAGCAGCTCGGCGCAGAGGGACCAACTGGGCCCGTTCACACCCCAGAAGACCGTTTCGTTCGACGTCCAGCCCTGGACGAGGAACAGCGACGGCAGGGTGTCACCCCAGGCGGGGCTGGTGTCGCGCGCGGCCAGCAGGACCACAGCGGCCGCACAGACCAGAAGATGCGTGGGGTAGATCCTCGCCAGCCGGCGGCGCCAGAAGCTCACGGGCCGGTCGCCCTCCCGGGCGGACCAGGTCAGGATGAACCCGCTCAGCAGGAAGAAGAAGCCGACGCTGACGAACCCGATCTTTCCGAAGTACTTGTTGAGGCTTTCGCTGAGCGTCAGATCGGCGAAGACGCCGGCCTGGATGATGTGCAGGATGAAGACGACTGCCGACGATGCGCAGCGCATCCCGACGAGGGAGGGCAGGAGAGATCTGCTGCGGTGTGAGCTCTCCTTGGGGGGACGCCCGGAAGACATGAGTGACCGGCCTCTCGTAACGGGGGTAAGGGACTAACGGGCCGCACGGTTTCAGTGACCGGGCGTCCAGCGGACCGGCAGCCGGCGCACTCCGCGGATGAGCATGCCGGAGACCCAGGGCAGGTCCGCGGGATCCGCGTCGAGTTCCAGAGTCGGGCAGCGTTCCACAAGTGCGCGGATCGCGATCTGCGCCTCCATACGGGCGAGCGGTGCGCCCATGCAGTAGTGGATGCCGTGACCGAAGGCGATGTGTCCGCGCGCGTCCCGCCGGATGTCGAACTCGTCCGGAGCCTCGAACCGTTCGGGTGCGCGATTGGCGGCGTTCAGGGCGACGAGCACGTATTCGTGACGCGGAATGACGACGCCGCCGATCTCCACGGGCTCGGCGGTGATCCGGTCCGTCGAGGTCTCCACGGCCCCGTCGTACCGGAGCATCTCCTCGACAGCGTTGTCAACCAACGTCAAGTCCTCTCGCAGCGCGGCGAGTTGGCGCGGATTGTCCAAAAGCGCGCGGACCCCGTTGGAGATCAGATTGATGGTCGTCTCGTGGCCTGCGATGAGTAGGAGGAAGCACATGCCAAGGAGTTCGTCGTCCGAGAGCTGGTCGTTCTCGCCGTCGGCCATGCCGACCAGGGCGCTCAGCAGATCGTCGCCGGGGTTGACGCGCTTGTCCTCGGCGAGCTTGACGAGGTAGGTGGCGACGTTCTGCGCCGCCGCGGCCTCCGCCATGGGGTTGGGAGGCGTCATGAGGTCCGTGGACCAGGCGTGGAACGTGGCGGCGTCCTCGGTCGGCACGCCGAGCAATTCGAAGATCACCGTGATCGGGAGCGGGAAGGCCAGGGCCGCGACCAGGTCGGCACGGTGGTCGGGGGCCGCGAGCATGTCGTCGAGCAGCTTGCCCGTGACCCGCTCGATGCCCGGCCGCAGCGCCTCGATCCGGCGCCCGGTGAATTCCCTGGCCACGAGCTTGCGCAGCCGGGTGTGCTGGGGCGGGTCGCTCTGCAGCATATTGCTGAAGGCGCCGGCGCCCGACTCCGCCTGTCCGAGCAATAGGGGAAGCGGCTTCTTGCTGAGCCGGGAGTCCGCCAGTGCCTCTCGCGCTTCGTCGTGTCCGACGATCAGCCAGACTTCCTGTCCCTCAGGAGTTCTGACCTTGTGCACCGGACCGCGCTCGCGCAGGTCGGCGTAGATCGGATACGGATCGACAGTGAATTTCGAACCGTACACACCCAGATCGATGATTTCTGTCATGAGAGTTGCTCCTTGTTCGGTGGGCATTTGGATACCTTAGGTTCCGTCTCTGCCCCGGACATGGGCGCATAGAATTCCTTGAATTAGTGTTGGCGAGCTTGGCTGGATATCTTCGGGCAGGTCGAGCAAACCTGCTTATCGAAATCTTCTCTACAGCCTTTGGGAGACCGGGCGGGCGTGGTCATACTGGCCTCGTCCGCCGCTCAGTCATAGGCATATACGGCCGTGCAGAACTCATGGCTGGTCGTCCGAAATTCACTGAGAGGAACCGATGACTTCCAGCAGTCTTGACCACGCCATGTTCGGGTTGTTCTCCACCCATGCTCTGCATTTGGCTGACAAGCACGGTGTCTTCACTCACCTGATAGCCGAGGGCCCGGCCACCCCGGCGCGTATCGCCACCGCTCGCCGGATCGACGAAGAGACGCTGGAGCGGCTTCTGCTGGTCCTGGCGTCCGTGTCCGTCGTCGAGCGCGGCTCCGACGGTTCGTACCGCATCGCGCAGGCGCTGACGCCCTTCTTCGACACGGCCGGCCCCCGCTACATCGGCGGCTTCGTCCGCCACCTGGTGACGAACACCACCGGTCAACTGGAGCGGCTCGACGACTATCTGACGCGCGGCAAGGCCGTTGTCGACGCGGGCCTCCCGGCACCGTTCGACACGATCTACCGTGACGAGGAAGCCACCCGGGAGTTCCTCGAAGCCATGTGGAACCTGAGCTTCGGGGTCTCCGAGGAACTGGTCGAGCTCGCCCGGCTCGACGGTGTCCGGCACCTGGTGGATGTCGGCGGCGCCAGCGGCGCGTTCGCGGTGGCGGCGCTCACACGGTATCCGTCGCTGAACGTCACGGTCTTCGATCTGCCGGAGGTCGGGCCCTTCCTTGAGAACACCCGGCAGTCGAAGGGACTTCAGGACCGCCTCGCGTTCGCCCCCGGCGACTTCTTCCGGGATCCGCTGCCGCCGGCGGAGTGCCTCTCCTTCGGCTACATCCTCTCGGACTGGGACGACAAGACCTGCGTCGAGCTGCTGCGCAAGGCATACGACGCGTGCGCGAGTGGTGGCCGCGTTCTCCTGATGGAGCGTCTCTTCGACGAGAACGGCGGCCCGTTGGCCACTGCGGCGATGAACCTTTCGATGCACGTCGAGACCCAGGGCCGGCACCGCACAGCAGCCGAGTACACGGGCCTCCTGGAGGAGGCCGGCTTCGGCGACTGCGCCGCGCACCGCTCCACCTGGGACAAGCACCTCGTCGTGGGAAGGAAGTCATGACCACGGCCACGAGCTCCGCCGCACGCCGGTTCCTGACCTCCCATCAGCGCGAGGTAGCGCAGCTCCAGCGAATGCGCGGCCGCGCCTGCCTGGAGCCCGCCGAGACGGACACCCTCGCGGCCCTGCACGACTCCCTACCGGAGTCCGCGAGCGGCGCCGACGAGGTGACCCGGCTGCTCACCCGACCGGTGAGCCGCGAGCTGGAGATACCGGAGTACTACCGGTACACCTGCATGCACGCCTACGGCTGGTTCCTCGACCTCTTCCCCGACGACCCGGTAGCCGGTGCGCTGCTGGCCCTGCACACCACCCTGACCGACCTGGTGGACGTGGAGCGCACGGCATGGGTGGCCGGTATCCAGCCCGAGTGCGGCGACGAGCGCATCAAGCGCCTCGACGACGCGATCGTCGCGGTCTGTGGCACGGTCATCGACCCTGTGCTCCAGGTCCGCATCGGGGATCTCGTCGACCGGGCGGCCCTCGACCCGGAGCTGGGCCGCCGCACGGCGCTGCTCGCCGAGTGCACCCGCTTCCCCCGCTCGGACCGGCATGAGGAGAACGTCTTCCTCCGCGCCGTCCAGGCTTGCGAGAACCTGTTCTTCCTCGTACGGCGCCTCTGCGTGGAAACGGCGGCCGCCAAGGAAGAGTTCCCCGCGCGGGCCGGCACCCGGCTGGAGCTCGCCGGAGTCTGCGCCGGCCTGCTCAATGACGTCTTCCACGTCCTGCGCACCCTCACCCCGGAAGGGTTCATGACCTTCCGCGACTTCACCGGCGCGGCCAGCGCTGTCCAGTCGCTGAACTATCACGCCATGGAGATCTCGGTGTACGGGTACGACCCGCGCAAGGCCGAGGTGTTCGGGTCCATCGGCCATCTCGAAGTGCTCAACAGCCCCGAAGTACGCGCCCACCAGCCGCTGTCCGCCGCGCTCGCGGACACGTCCGACCCCCGCCTCGAAGCGGGCTGGCACGAGCTGGACCGGTCCCTGTCCAAGTGGCGCGGCGGTCACTACCGTTTCGCGCGGACCTATCTGTCGTCGGACACACCGGCCTCCGGCGGCACCGACGGTGCGGCCTATGTGAAGCGGTTCGTCAAGAAGGACGCCTGCGTGGCCGGAGCCGATCCGTTCGGCGGGCTGCCACTCCTTTCCGGCTTCCTCTACCGATGAGGAGCCGGATCACTCACTTCCCCGTACACGCACCGGAGTCGCCCGCAGCGGCAGGAGAGCCAGCACCTGCCAGCCCTCGTCGCCGTACGGACCCGCGGTGAGTGTCCCGCCGAGCGCGGCTACCCTCTCCGTGAGTCCGGCCAGACCCGTACCGCCGCCGCGCCGGCTCTCACCGAAGCCCCCGGCACTGATGGCCTGCGCGGTGTTGGTGACGTCGACCACGAGGGCGCGGTCGCGGCCGCTGCCCTGGGTGCGCACCGAAACCCGTACCGAAGTCGTGGAGTTGGCGTGCCGCCGTACGTTCGTCAGAGCCTCCACCACCGTCCGGTGGGCGGTGGCCGCCACCTCACGAGGTACCTCTTCGACCAGTTCGTCGGTGAGCGGGAACTCGAGGGTCACCTCGGAGCGGCCGGAGGCCCGGAAGCGCTCCACCAGGTCGGCTATGTCGCGAATGCCGTACGGGCTGGAGCGTACGTCCCCCGAACCGGCGGACGCCCCGTCCTCCTCCGCGTAGGAGTCGTTGAGCATCAGGACGGTACGGTCCAGCGAGGCCAGCGCCTGCAGTCCGGCGGCCTCGATCCGCTGGAGGAGCGGCGCCACCTGGTCATGCTGTCCGGCGCCGCCCACCACCTGCGCGGCCTGCGCGAGCACCACGATTCCGGAGACGTCATGCGCCACGAAGTCATGCAGATCGGCGGCCAGTTGGATGCGCTGGGTCTTGCGGGCTTCCTGTACCGAGAGCAGCCGCCTGGAATCCAGCGACCGCAGATAGCCGCCGGCCATCGCGGCCGCTCCGCCGACCATCATGAACATGGCGCTCTGCCCGAGGGTCTGCGCGACGGTCGGAGGGATCTCCAGGCGCAGCAGAACGGTCGACTCGCTGAGGGCCAGGCAGCTGCCCAGGGGCAAAGCCCGGCGTGGCGACTCGAATCGTACGACCATGAAGATCATGAGCAGCGACATGGTGATCTCCACCAGCGCCATGAGCCCCGCGTGCCCCTCCGACCTGGGCGGATGCCCGACCAGAGTGCCGAGGACGGTGACAGCGGCGACCACCACTGCCGCAGGCGCGAGGGCGGGCCGGGTCGCCGGCCACCAGCCGAGGACCGTGAACGCGACCACGACCGTGACGGCCATGGGTGCGACGGTCTTCCAGCCCGCGTCGGAGACGGTGAGCGCGGCCGTGAGCACTGCGGCGACGGACACCACCGCGCACGTCGCCTTGGCGGCGGCGCCCGACAGGCGGTGTCGTGGGTTCATGACCATTTTCTGGAGTGTAGTCAGCCCCGTGCGACCCGGGCGGCCCCCCGTACTGCCCTGTGCGGACAGTCTGTTGACCGATCGGAGAGCATGAGATGAGCAGTGCGAAAGAGACCGCGCTGGACCGGCTGCTGCCCGAGTGGCACTTCAGGGAAGTGCACCGCCTGTCCGTACCGGCGGATCAGGAGGCCGTGATGTCCGCCGTCTACGGGGCGCTCTGGTCGGAGGCGCCGCTCGCACGCGCCCTGATGGCGCTGACGGGCGCGGACGTCTCGGCCGGGCGCCGCATCGTCACTGACTCGCTCAGCGCCATGGGCGACGTGATCCCTTCCGACGGCGACGAGTTCCTCTTCGCCGGTATCCAGGCCCTGGACGACATACCCAGGCCGGAGGGGACCACCGCTGAGCTGGTCGCCGGATGCACCGATCCCGGCATCGTCAAGGTGGGGATGAACCTCCGTTACGCCGACGGAGTGCTCAGCACGGAGACCCGGGTGCTGGCCACCGACGAAGGCACCCGGCGCAGGTTCCGTCCGTACTGGCTGTTCATCCGGTTCGGCAGTGGGCTGACCCGGATGTCCATGCTCCGCGCGATCCGCGCCCGTGCCCTGCGGCAGGCCGCGGGGGCCTGACCCCGGGCCGGGAGGGCCTGACCCCGGGCCGGGAGCTGCCTCAGACGCACCGCGCGGTGCGCAGCGCGGTCAGCCGTTCGGGCAGCCGTGCCCACTCGCCGGCCGTGTAGAAGTGCCCGCCCGGCAGCCTCTCGGTCTCGAAGGGGCCGCTCGCCAGCGGCCGCCAGCGCTCCGCGGCCCGGGCGTCCACGCTGTCGTCCTCGCCGTAGAGAACCTGCAGCGGGGCGGCCACCGCGCCGGGCTGGTGGCGGTAGGAGTCGACGACCCGCAGGTCGGCACGGAAGACGTCCACGGCGATCTGCCGCATCTCCGGTTCCGCGAGCACCTCCGCCGACGCCTGGCCGACCCTGCTCATCCAGGTCAGGATCTCCGCGTCGGTGTTCCGTAGGCCCGGTGAGGCACCGCGCCGCTCGGCCGGCCTCGTGGGTGCGTCGGCCGCCGAAACGACCAGGCCGCTCGGCGGCCGGCCGGCGCCGCACTCCAGGCGGCGGGCCAGATCGAAGGCGACCCACGCGCCCATGCTGTGTCCGAGCAGCACATAGGGACGGTGGGACACAGAGCGGACGGCCGACAGGGCGTCCGCCATGAGTGCTTCCCAGTCGGCGGCGAACGGGGTGGTGAACCGCCCCTCCCGGCCCGGATAGCAGTACAGCACCAACTCCACGTCCTCCGGCAGCACTTCCGCCCAGGGGCGGAAGGCGGAGGTACCGCCCCCGCAGAAGCTCAGGCACACCAGTGTCCGGTCGGCCCGTGGACGGGGCAGCGGGCGGAACAGCGACGCCGACATCTGAACTCCCTGCGAGGGACGGTGAGGGGGATGGCGGTTGGACCCTAGCCGCTGCCGTGCGGCCCGGCCGCCGGGCGCCGAGAATTTCTTGATGTCGGGAAGTGACCCAGGGTGGTGGTCCGCGCGGGGAACGTGACCGAAGCCGGCCGGGAACGTCCGGCAGGTGCGTCAAATGTCCCTTTCCGGCCCTGTGTCGGCGGCAAGGGCGGTACGGCCGAAAATCTTGCAACGCTTTATTCAATTCTTCTCATTGCAATCTCTCAAACGTGTGCGGAGATGCCGGCCAGGAGACTCTTGCCGCGGCGATTCCCGGGTGCTTAAGGTCGACCGGAATTGGGTGACAGCGCCAGGAAGGGGAGACTCGATGGCCAATCCATTCGAGGACGACAACGCCGACTACTACGTGCTGGTGAACGACGAGGGGCAGCATTCCCTGTGGCCCGCCTTCGCCGAGATTCCCGCGGGTTGGAATGCGGTGCACGGCACGGCAGGCCGACAGGAATGCCTGGACTACGTGAACGAGCACTGGGTCGACATGCGCCCGCGCAGCCTCGTGGCGGCCATGACCGCCGACGCTTCCTGAACAAAAAAGAATCGACTGAGGAGACAGAATGCCGACCATCACCGACGAGCGCCGGGCCACCATCAAGGAAATCATCTGCGACATTCTCGAGCTCGAGGACGGTGAGGTCACCGATACCAGCCTCTTCATCGAGGACCACGGTGCCGACTCGCTCCGCGCGATCGAGATCCTTGCCTCCCTCGAGAAGGAGTTCGGCATCACCATCGAGCAGTCGGAACTGAGTGAAATGGTCAACCTCGAGCGCGTGTACAAGATCGTCGGGGAGGCTCCCGGTCGCTGACCTGATCTCTGCCCGCGATCGAAATGGGAGACAACATGTCCTCAGTACGCCCTGGTGCCGAATCGGAGAGACGCCGGGTGGTACTCACCGGTTTCGGAGTCATCTCCAGCATTGGAATCGGAGCCACCGAATTCACCGAGAGTCTACGAGCCGGCCGTAGCGGCGTCAGCCCCATCTCCGTGTTCGACGTCGAAGGCTTCGCACACGTCAACGGCTGTGAGGTCAAGGGCTTTGAACCCGGGCAGTGGATCACCCGTACACCCGTGCACGAGCTGGGACGGGCCAGCCGGTTCGCCGTCGCGGCGGCCCGGATGGCGGTCCAGGACGCGGGCCTGGACCTCGAAGAACTCGCCGGCCAGCGGGGACTGATCTCCGTTGGCACCACGGACGGCGAGTCCTTCGAACTGGACCAGCTGGTGGCCGCCGAGCTCGCCGACGGTCCGGAGAACATGGATCCGGAAATCGTCCGGCGGGTCTCGGCGGCCAGGCTTTCCACGGCGATCGCGCAGGAACTCGGACTGACCGACGTCGAGGCCCCCACCATCGCGACCGCCTGCTCGGCGGGCAACTACGCGATCGGCTACGGCTTCGACGCGGTCAGCTCGGGCGAGGTCGAGTTCGCCCTGTGCGGCGGAGCCGACGCCATGTGCCGCAAGACCTTCACCGGCTTCTACCGGCTCGGCACCATCGCGCCGGAGTACTGCCAGCCGTTCGACGCCGACCGCAAGGGGATCCTCACCGGCGAGGGCGCGGGAGTACTGGTCCTGGAGAGCCTGGAATCGGCACTGGCCCGCGGCGCCACCATCTACGCCGAGGTGCTCGGTTACGGCCTCAACTGCGATGCGTACCACCAGGTCGCCCCGAACGGCGACAGCGTCGCGGAGTGCATGCGGATCGCCCTGGCGAACGCCGGCGTGAAGCCGGAGGAGGTCGACCTGGTCTCCGCGCACGGCACCGGCACCAAGGCCAACGACATCACCGAGGCCGGAGCCATCCGCAAGGTCTTCGCCGCGGACACCCCCCGGACGATCTCGCTGAAGTCGATGCTCGGCCACACCATGGGCGCCGCCAGCGCGCTCGGCGCGATCGCCTGCGGTCTCGCCATCACCCACGGTTTCATCCCGCCGACGATCAACCACCATCGGACCGACCCGGAGTGCGACATCGACTGCGTACCCAATCACGCAGTCGACGCCGACCTGCGGATCGTGCAGAACAACGGTCTGGCGTTCGGCGGCAACAACGCGATCGTGATCCTCGGCAAGTACGCGGGGAGCACCGCATGACGTACGCCATCACCGGTGCGGGCGCCGTCGCCAGTATCGGCGCGGACCTCGACGAGGTCTTCGGCTCACTGTGCGGCGGCCGCAGCGGGCTCGCGCTGCTGCGGGCGTTCGACCGGGCGCAGTTCAACGCGCAGCAACTGTTCGAGATAGACGACCGGCCGGCCGACGGCACCGACGAGCCCGGCCGCGCCACCCGCTTCCTGCTGGAAGCGGTACGCCAGGCCGCGGCCGACGCCGGGCTGCCCGAAGACCTGGCCGGTATACCGGTGCTGGTCGGCACGGGCCTGCGCGAACTGCGCTCGCTCGAACTGTGGTGGCGCGACGGCATCCCCTTCGACGCCGACGGGCTGCACTTCGGTGAGGCACTGCGCAGCCGGTTCGGCGCCGTCGACATCCATACCTTCGCCGGTGCCTGCTCGGCCTCGCTGTACGCACTCGCCCTCGCCTGGGACCTGCTGGAACTGGGCGAGGCCGACACGGTCATCGTGGCGGGCTGCGACGTGGTCACCGAGAGCATGTTCGGGCAGGCGGACCGGGTCCAGTTCGACCCGCCGCCGTCCGTACGCCCCTTCGACAAGGACCGCCAGGGCACCATCCTCGGCGAGGGGGCTGCCGCCGTCGTGCTGAGCCGTGCCCCGGCGCAGGGACGCCGACCGCGCGGCTGGCTGCGCTCGGTGGCCGTCAACTGTGACGCGCACCATCAGACCGCGCCCGACGCGGCAGGCGTCGAGGCGGCCGTCCGGCAGGCGCAGGAGCTGGCCGCGGTCACCCCCGCGGAGATCGACCTGGTGCTGCTGCACGCCACCGGCACTCCTCTCAACGACCGTACGGAGGCCACGGTGACCGCCGAGGTGTTCGCCGGTGCCCGCCCGGCCCTGACCGGAGTGAAATCACTGACCGGCCACACCTCGGGCTCGGCGGGACTGCTCGCCCTCATCGTCGCTCTGCGCTCCCTGGAGACAGGCCTGGTGCCGCCCCTCGCCGGGCTCACCGAGCCGTTGCCGGAAGGCGCCGGGCTCCAGCTGGTGATGGACCGGCCGCTCTCCGCACCGCTGCGGCTTGCCCAGGTCAACAGCTTCGGCTTCGGCGGCGTGAACGCCGTCGCGATCGTGGCGGGGGCAGCATGAACACCGCAGCCGTGACCGGAGTCTCCGTGGCCCTGCCCGGCGTCACGAGCCCTCAGGGCCTGCTCGGGCCGGCCGTGCCCGGCGCCGCTCCGGTCGATCCCGCCGCGGTGATCGGCAAGAAGGGACTGCGTTACAAGGACCGGGCTACCCAGATCGGACTGTGCCTGGCCTTCTCCGCGCTCGACGATGCCGGGCTGCTCGACGGGACCGGGCTCACCGCGCCGGGCGACAGGATCGGCGTCGTCGTCAGCTCGAACCTGGGCAACGCCGACACGGTGTGCCGGGCCGTGGAGACCATCGCGAAGGAGACCACGTCCGGGCTGAGCCCGATGGACACCCCCAACGCCTCCAGCAACATCATCGCCTCCGAGACAGCCATCCGGTACGGGCTTCGCGGACCGAACCTCACGGTGTGCAACGGCGCCACCTCGGGGCTCGACGCGGTGCGCTGGGCACAGCTCATGGTCCGCTCCGGCCGGGCCGAACACATGGTGGTCATCGGCGTCGAACCCGACAACCCGGTGACCAGGCGCCTCGTCGACGGGCCGGTGGCCGACGGCGGCGCCGCGCTGGTCGTGAGCCGCTCCGGCGCGGCCGGCCCCACGGCCGCGGTCAAGGCGCTGCTCGGAGCCCAGGTCCGCACCGCCCGTACCGCCGCCGCCGTCGCGCGGCTGACCGAGACCGCACCCGGAGCCACGCTCTGGCTCACCGGCGAGCCGGACATCGCGCCGCCGGGCGAGCAGCGGTACGGCCTCACCGGCTGGGGTGAGCTGTCCGGCGCCCTCGGCGTGGTGCAGTGCGCCGCGGCCACCGCCTGGTTCGCGGACGGCCACGAAGGCCCGGCATACGCCTTGGCCGACGGGGCGGGAGCGGCACTCCTCGCACCGGAGCGCAGCTCATGAGGAAGGTGGCCCTGCTGCACGGCCTCGGCAACAACGAGGCGATCTGGTCCTCGCTCGCCGGGCACTGGCGCACCGATGTAGAGGTGTACGCGCCCCAACTGCCCTGGAATGGCGGCGGCATCGCCGACTGGCGGTACGAGACCGACTCGGCGGCCCTGGTGGAGGAGACCCTGGCGGCCGTCCCCGGCGGCGCCGACCTGGTCGTCGCCCACTCCTTCAGCTCGGTCCTCCTCCTTGAGCTGCTCTGCCGCCGGGCGGCCACCGGCAACCCGCTGGACGTGCCCGCCGTCGTGCTGGTCAATCCCTTCTACCGGAGCAGTGCGGACTCCTTCCACTGGGACATGATCGAGCCGACGCTCCATGACTTCCCCCGCACCATGGCGGAGGCGATCCGGCTGCAGACCGTGGACCGCCCCATCGACCCCGAACTGCGGGCCGACATGGCTCGCCGGCTGTGCGAGTGGGTCGGCCCGTACGGATGGCTGCGCTTCTTCGACACCTATCTGCGCACGCCGCTGTTCCGGGTGGATCTGGTCGAGACCCGCTGTCTGGTGATGGGCGGCGCGGACGACCTGTCCGCGCCCGCCGCCGAGGCGTCTCTGCTCGCTTCACTGCTGCCGGCCGCCGAACCGCTGATCGTGCCGGGCGGCCACTTCCCGATGCTCGAACGGCCGCGCTGGTTCGCCGAAACGGTGCAGGAATTCCTCGACCGGACCCCGGACCGGGTCGCCCCGGCCGCCGGCATCTGAAACCCCCTCATGAAGGAGTCCGCGATGGGCCCGACGCCCGCCCCTGCCGTGACGGCGCTGCTGGAGACCTCGACCACGGTGCGTCTGCGCCCGCAGTTCGAAGGCAACAACATCAGCTACGCCATCGGCTTCAAGCAGATCAACTACCTGGCCGAAACGGCGGTGCTGAACCACTTCCGGACCGCGGGACTGCCGGTCGGGCAGCTCTATCAGCGCTTCGGGCTCGGCTTCGACGTCGTCGACATCCACTCACGCCTCGGCGCGCTGCTCGCCGTCGACGACGAGGCCGAGGCGGTGGTCACCCCGGTCACCAAGGACGGCGAGAACCGGTTCGGCTTCAAGGTCGACCTGTTCGTCGAGCGTGACGGGCAGCGCCTCAAATGCGCGGGGTCCACCGTCCGGGTGCTGCTGCGCGTCGACAGCCACATCACGGCCCAGGAGCCCCTGCCCGCCGGCCTCGCCCGGTTCACCGCCGAGCGTCTGGGCTCCGGTGAACGGCTGGAGACCGCGGCTGTCGCCCAGCCGTACGGCGGCTTCTCGGACGGACGCGGCACCACCGGGCCCGACCCGGTGCTCACCGAACTCGTCGGTGAGGAGAACGCGTTCGGCTGGCGTTATCGGATTCCGTACTTCTACTGCCACTTCAACGAGCGCATGCAGATGTCCGGCTTCCTGCGGGTGATGGAGGAGGTCGAGGACCTCTTCCTCGCCGACCGCGGTCTCGCCATCAAGGAGGTCCTCGACACCCGGGGTTGGATCCCGGTGGTCACGCAGTCCCGTATCGAACTGCTCGACGAGTCCCTCATGGAGGAGGAGCTCTACACGGTCTACACCGTCGAGGACATCTTCAAGAACCTCCTCTACACCTGCCGCATGGACTGCTACGTGCTGCGCGACGGCGTCCTGGTGAAGACCGCCACCGGCACGATCACCCACGGCTATCTGCACGAGATCCGCCCCAACGTATGGGAGATGGCGACGCTGGACGAGCCCGTCGTCACCGCGCTCACCACCCCGCGGAAGGCATCGGCATGAGTACGGCGCTGCACAACCGCCGCCCCGTGATCACGGGCTGGTCGGCGGTCTCGCCCCACGGCATCGGCGCCCAGGCGCTTGTCGACGGTCTGCGGGCCCAGCGGCCCACCGGCGCGCCGGTGGACACCGCCCGTTGGCGGGTGCCTGCGGGCCGGGCCCATCTCGTGCCCGGCTTCGAGACCCGCGAGGTGCTGGGGAAGAAGGGCACCCGGTCGATGGACCGGGTCACCGGCCTCGCCGTCACCGCCGTCGGCGGCCTCCTGGAACAGCGCGGCTCCGTGCGGGAGACGGAGACCGGTGACCGCGCCGCGCTCGTTCTGGCGACCACCACCGGCAGCGCCGCGAGCATGATGGACTTCACCCGCAGCTCGCTGGAGGGCGCCCGCCCGTACGACGTCGACCCGGCGGTCATGCCCAACGCCGTGATGAACTGCGCGGCCGGGCAGTGCGCGATCTGGTTCGGTATCCGCGGCCCCAACACCACGCTTGCGGGCGGCCGCGCCGCCGGTCTGCTCTCCGTCAACTACGCCACCCGGCTGCTGTCCTCCGGCCGCGCCGACGCGGTGCTCTGCGCCGCGGCCGAGGAGTTCTCCGCCGCCCGCTACTGGCTCGAACGGCACAGCCGCGGGGCCGAGGCGCCGGACGTGCCGCTCGGCGAGGGCGCCGCCGTGCTGCTGATCCAGCCGGCCGACGCCGTCGGCCCCGAGCGTCCCGCGCTGGCCGAGATCCTCGCGGTGCGGTCCCGGGTGGCGACCGGCAAACAGGTGCGGGGCGCCTTCGAGGCGTGCGTACGCTCCGCTCTCGATGCCGCGGGCGTGCGACCGGACGAGGTGTGGGCGGCCGTCTCCGGTGAGGCGCCGGGCCGCCTCGGCCAGCTGGAGCGTGACGTACTCGGCGAGGTCTGCGGCCCCCGGACCCTGGAGCGGGTACCGGCCGTCGGCCGGCTCGGCGACGTCTCCTCGGCCTCGGCGTCGTTCCAGATCGCCATCCTGCTCGCCACCACCAGCGAGCGGCCCGAGGCCGCCGGGCAGGTCGCCCTGGTGACGTCCGCCGACCGGGACGGTTCGCTGGCATGCGCGGTACTGAGGCTGGTGGCCTCGTGACCCAAGCCGCCACCGACCGCCCGCCGAGCCCCGTCGCGGCCGAGGTCCGGGTCCTGGCCAGGACCGACGAGGGCCTCGCGACGGCCGCCCGGGCCGAGATCGCCGCCGCGGAGCCGGTCTTCGCGGGCCACTACCCCGACTTCCCGATCTTCCCGGGAGTGTGTGTGCTGGAGTGCGTGCACCGCGCCGCGACCGACGGCGAAGGGGCACCGGTACCCGCCGACCTCGCCGCCGTCGAGTCGGCGCGGTTCTCCGGAGCCGTGCTCCCCGGCGACACTCTCGACATCACACTGAGGTGGCGCCGCACCGAGAACGGCTGGCGCTGCGACGCCACCACCGCCACGGCGCGCGGAAAGTCGGCCTCGGTACGGCTGCGCTACCGGGCCGTCGGAGGTGCGGGATGAACGCGGCCCTGCCGGCCGTGGCTCCCGTACCCACCCTGCCGAGGGTGACCGACCTGCTGCCGCACCGCTATCCGATGCTGCTCGTGGACCGCGTCGAGGAGATGGTGCCCGGCGAGCGGGTGCGGGCGGTCAAGGCGATCACCATGAACGAGCCGTGGTACGCGGGCCTTTCGGCCGATGCCGCGTTGGACTACCCGCCGTCCCTGCTCATCGAGTCGTGGGGGCAGTGCGCCGGACTTCTCGCCTCGGCTACCGCTCCCGCCCCCGCCGGCCAGGTCATGCTCTTCGGCTCGGTGGCCGACGCGGAGTTCTGTCTGCCGGTCCTGCCGGGCGACGTGATCGAGCACCGGGTCCGCATCTCCCGGGCGCTCGCCGATTCCGTGATCTTCGAGGGATCGAGCCACCGCGGCGCGGACACGGTGATGTCCGTGTCCCGGATGGTGATGGCCTTCCGGCCCGCCGAACTGCTCCGAACCGACACGCCCGTCCGGCCGCACGCCGGACGAGACAGAGAGGCGACCTCATGACCGACGACAGGCCCGTGGCCCTGGTCAGCGGAGGATCGCGCGGCATCGGCCGCGCCGCGGTGCTCAAGCTGGCGGCAGACGGCCACGACGTCAGCTTCTGCTACCACTCACAACACGAGGCGGCGGAACTCCTCGCCAAGGAGGCACAGGCGCTGGGCGTGAACACGCTCCACCGCCGCGTGGACGTCGGCGACGCCGACGCCGTACGTGACTGGGTCACCGAGACCGAGCGGGAGCTCGGCCCGATCGTGACGGCGGTTCCCTCGGCGGGCATCACCCGGGACAAGGCCATGGTGATGATGTCCGACGACGACTGGAAGTCGGTCGTCTCCACCAACCTCGACGGCGTCTTCCACGTCTGCCGTGCGGCCGCCTTCGGCATGATGAAGCGCCGCCGCGGCAGCATCGTCAACGTCTCCTCGGTCGCCGGGATCTACGGCAACGCCACCCAGACCAACTACGCCGCCTCCAAGGCGGGAATCATCGGGTTCTCCCGGTCCCTGGCCAAGGAGGTCGGCCGCTACGGGATCCGCGTCAACGTGGTCGCTCCCGGTTTCGTCGACACCGACATGGTCGCGGCGGTCTCCGAGCGCGCCCGGGACGAGGCGCTGACCGGCGTCGCGCTCGGCCGCATGGGGACCTCCGAGGAGGTCGCCGAACTTATCTCCTTCCTGGCCGGGGACCGCGCGAGTTACATCACCGGGGCCGTCTTCCAGATCGATGGAGGCATAGCCCTGTGAACCGCAGAAAAAAGAACCCCAGATGGTATTTCTCGCTGCGCAGCCCCTACTCGTGGTTCGCCTACCGCGACCTCACCGAGCGCTACCCCGACGTCCTCGACACGATCGAGTGGATTCCCTACTGGGAGCCTGACGAGGAGTCCACCCGGCTGCTCTCCGAGGCCGGCGTCACGCTCCCCGTCATGCCCATGCACCGGGCCAAGAACTTCTACATCCTGCGCGACGCCCGCCGCTGGGCGCAGGCACGGGACTGGAAGGTGACCTGGCCCGTCGACCGGGCTCCGCACTGGGAGGTCTCCCACCTCGCCTACCTGGCGGCAGAGGAGGCCGGCCGCGGGAAGGAGTTCGTGGCCCTGGCCTACCAGGCACGCTGGAACGAGGGGCGGGACCTGGCAGAGCGCACCACCATCGCCGGTATCGCCCGCGAGCTGGGTCTCGACCCCGGCATCGCCGACGCGGTGGACGACCCCGAACTGCGGGCCAAGGGAGTGCGGTGCCTCGTCGCCGCCTACCACGACGACGCCTTCGGCGTGCCGTTCTTCGTCCACGGCCGCGAGGGGTTCTGGGGCGCCGAGCGGGTCTCGGCGTTCGTGGCCGCGGTGCGCGGCGTCAGCTGGGACGGCGGCAGCGACGCGCCCTTCCCCGTGCCCCCCGCCGTGAACCCGGTCGGACAGGAGAGATGATGACGATCACTGGAGCACCGCAGCGGCTGATCCCGCGCTGGGCAGGGCCGTCCTCCGAAGCGGCTTCGTCTGCACCGGCTCCGTCGACTGGTACGGCTTCGTCGACCGAAACGGCCTCGGTGGCCGAGTTGTCGCACGCCCTCCCGGTCCGCCTCGCCGCGCGGATCCGACTGCTGGCACGCCGCTCGGCCACCAGCTGGGAAGCCGCCCTGCTCGCCGCCCACACCGTGGTCCTGTCCGCGCTCAGCGGCGAACGCTCCATGGTGACCGGCTACGTTCCGGCCACCTCCCCCGGTACCGCCCCGCAGGCACCGAGGCCGCGCTCACTGGCGGTGGACACCGAGTCCTGGCGGGAGCTGCTCACCGCCTGCGCACAGAGCGCGGCCCGGCCGGTAGAGGGCGCCTTCGAGACCGTGCTCGACCTCGGGGACCCCGATGGCGCAAGCCCCGCCCCGGCCGACTCCGGCACCGTCCTGACCACGGCACTGCGGTACGGGGACGGCGGACCCGCGATCCTGCTGCGCTACCGCACCGACGTCCTGGACGCCGAGGCCGCCGGGCGGATAGCCGGCTACTACGGCACGGCGCTCGAACAGCTGGTGTCCGAGCCGGACGCTCCCGCCCGCCGCGGAGGGCTGCTCGCGGAGGCGGAACTCCGCCATCAGCTCAACGAACTCGGCGGCAGGGAAGTGGAGTTGCCGGACCGCAGGTTCCACGAGCTGTTCGAGGAGCAGGCCGCGGCCCGGCCCACCGAGACGGCCGCCGTGCACGCCGGGAAGAGCTGGTCGTACGGCGAACTCAACGCGTACGCCAACCGGATCGCGCACACCCTGCTCGCCAGGGACCTCGGCCCGGAAGCGGTGGTGGCCGTGGTCACCGAGCGCAATCTGGACTGGCTCGCCTCCGTCATCGCCGTCTTCAAGGCGGGCGCGGCCTACCTGCCCATCGAACCGCACGCCCCCGCCGACCGCATGGCCAGGACGCTGGAACGCAGCGGCTGCCGTCTGGTGCTCACCGAGGACGGCGGCCCCGGGCACCTGGAGCGGGCAGCCCCGCCCGAGTTGGAACTGCTCACGGTCACCGCCGCTTACGGCGAAGGCCGCCCCGACCACAATCCCGCCGTGCCCGTCGAGGCCGGCCGGCTCGCGTACCTCTACTTCACCTCGGGCTCCACGGGAGAGCCCAAGGGGGCGATGTGCGAGCACGCCGGCTTCGTCAACCACCTGTACGCCAAGATCGAGGACCAGGGCATCGGCGAGGGCCAGGTGGTGGCGCAGACCGCGCCGCAGTCCTTCGACATCTCGCTGTGGCAGCTGGTCGCCGCGCTGGTCGTGGGCGGGCGCACACTGATCGTCGAACAGGACGCGATCCTCGACGTCGACCGGTATCTCGACACCATCGAGCAGGGCGAGGTCGCGATACTCCAGGCGGTCCCCTCCTATCTGGAGGTGGTGCTCGCGCGGCTGGAGGAGCGCCCCCGTGAGCTGCCCGCGCTGCGCTGCGTGTCCGTGACGGGAGAGGCGCTCAAGAAGGAACTGGTCGTACGGTGGTTCGCCCGGTTCCCGCACATCCGGCTGATGAACGCCTACGGCCTCACCGAGACCTCGGACGACACCAACCACGAAGTGATGACAGAGGTACCGGAGTGGGACTCGGTCCCGCTGGGCGCCCCGGTCCGCAACGTGACGGTCTACATCGTCGACGAGGAACTCCGGCCTGTCCCGCTGGGAGCGCCCGGGGAGATCGTCTTCTCCGGTGTCTGCGTCGGACGCGGTTACGTCAACGACCCGCAGCGCACCGCCCTGGCCTTCGGCGACGACCCGCACCGCCCCGGCCAACGGCTCTACCGCTCCGGTGACTTCGGACGCTGGCTCCCGGGCGGCACGCTCGAATTCCTCGGTCGGCGGGACGCCCAGATCAAGATCCGGGGATTCCGGATCGAGATCGGTGAGATCGAGAACCAGCTGCTGCGGCTGCCCGGCGTGCGCGACGGCGCTGTCGTCGTCGTGGAGAGCCCCGACGAGGAGCGCCACCTGGTCGGCTTCCAGACGGGCTCCGCGGAACCCGTCGACCTGCTGCGCGAACGGCTCGCGCGGGCGCTGCCGGAGTACATGGTGCCGCGCCGCCTCGAACGCCTGGACGCGTTGCCCCTCACCGCCAACGGCAAGACCGACAAACGGGCTCTCACCGAGCTGGCGGCGCGGCTGGGCGCGCAGGACGGGGAGCGCGAGGCGCCCCGCACCGACACGGAGCGAAGGCTGGCCGAGGCGTGGGCAGCGGTACTGCGGCTGCCGGCCGACCAGATCGGCCGCCAGGACAGCTTCTTCGACAAGGGCGGCACGTCACTCGCGGCAGTGCAGCTGATCGTACGGATGGAGCGCGCGTTCACCCTGCGCGAGCTGCTCCAGCACCCGAGGCTCACCGAGCTCGCGGGATTCGTGGACGCCAAGACCAAGAACTGAGGACGTGGCCGCAGCATGACTGTGACATCGAATTCGACGCATGCCTCGCCGTCCCCGGCGACGGAGCCGTTCCCGGTGACGAAGATCGACGGCCGCCCGGCTGTGCTGGGTCTCGACGGCCCGGCCCCGGCCGACCCCGCCGCCTGGGTGGCGGAGCACCGCGCGTTCCTGCGCGGAGCGGTGGCGGAGCACGGGGCGCTGCTGGTGCGGGGCCTTGGCCTGCGCGACGCGCAGAGCGTCGCGCGGGTGAGCGAAGAGCTGTTGGACCAGGTGATGACCGAGCGCGAGGGCTTCGCCACGCGAGAGGTCCTCGCGGACGGCGTGTACTCCTCATCGGAGTGGCCGGCCGACCAGCCGATGTGCATGCACCACGAGCTGAGCTACGCACGTGAGGTTCCCGGCACCCTGCTCTTCGCCTGCCTCACCGCGCCCGCCACGGGCGGTGTGACCGGGGTCGCCGACTCCCACGACGTTCTGGAGGCGCTGCCCGCGCACCTGGCCGACCGGTTCGAGCGGGAGGGCTGGCTGCTGGACCGCAACTACACCGACACCGTCGGAGTCGGTCTGCGGGAGGCGTTCGGCGACAGCGGCCGCGCCGCCGTCGAGGCGTACTGCGCGACCCGCGGCATCGAACTCACCTGGCAGGGCAACGGCGACCTCCGCTCCCGGCAGCGGGGGCCCGCGGTGCTGCGTCATCCCGTGACCGGCCGCCGTGGATGGTTCAACCAGATCGCGTTCTTCAACGAGTGGACACTCGACCCGGTGATCCGCGAGTACCTGAAGTTCGAATTCGGCGACGACGGACTGCCGTTCAACACCCGGTACGGCTCCGGTGCCCCGCTCGACGAGGACACCGTCCTCACCGTCAACGCGGTCTACGAGAAGCACACGCTCCGCGAGCCGTGGCGCGAGGGGGACCTGCTGATCGTGGACAACCTCCGGATGGCCCACAGCCGGGAGGCCTACGAGGGGGAGCGCCGGATCGCCGTCGTCCTCGGCGACCCGTTCCAGGTTCCCTCCCACCCCTGACCTGCCCGCACCTCGCATCACCTCCACCGGCATCACCCACACCATCCATGGACGGAGTCATTCCATGTCCCCGCAACTTGTCGTGCCGCCCTTCGCCGTCATCACCGGCGCGCAGGTGGCCGACGTCCTCACGGGCAACGAGAAGCAGGTCGTCGGTCTGGTCGAGGAGGTCTACCGGCTGCACGGCCGTGGCGACTCCGTCAACCCGCCCTCGTACTTCCTGCGCTTCCCCGACCGGCCGGCCTCCCGCATCATCGCGCTGCCCGCGGCGGTGGGCGGTGAACAGCCCACCGACGGCCTGAAGTGGATCTCCAGCTTCCCGGAGAACATCACCGCCGGGATCCCGCGGGCGTCCGCGGTGCTGATCCTCAACGACCACGCCACGGGCTACCCCTTCGCCTGCCTGGAAAGCTCGATCATCAGCGCCTCCCGGACCGCGGCCTCGGCCGTGCTCGCCGCCGACCGGCTGAGCCAGAAAGAGCGCCCCCGCCGTATCGGGTTCATCGGCACCGGACTCATCGCCCGGTACATCCACCGGTATCTCCAGGCCACCGACTGGTCCTTCGACCAGCTCGGCATCCACGACCTGTCCGCACAGCACGCCGAGGGATTCGCCGACTACCTCAAGAGCTGCCCCGGGGACGCCCCCGTGGTGGTCCACCCGAGCGCCGAAGAGCTGATCCGGGAGAGCGACCTGGTGGTCTTCGCCACCGTCGCCGGCACACCGCACGTGCACGACCCGTCGCTGTTCGGGCACAACCCGCTGGTGCTGAACGTCTCCCTCCGGGACCTGGCCCCCGAGGTGCTGC
Source organism: Streptomyces anatolicus (assembly GCF_019400875.1). Classification (NCBI taxonomy): domain Bacteria; kingdom Bacillati; phylum Actinomycetota; class Actinomycetes; order Kitasatosporales; family Streptomycetaceae; genus Streptomyces; species Streptomyces anatolicus. The sequence goes on from NZ_WMBF01000016.1 coordinate 23,357, forward strand.
TCGCCTCCGCGAACTTCGTGGACGACGTGGAGCACTGCCTCAAGGCGGACACTTCCCCGCACCTGACCGAACAGCTCACGGGGAACCGGAACTTCATCGACGGCACCCTCCACGACGTCCTCGAGGGCAGGGCCGAGGTCCCGACGGACCGCCCGGTCGTCTTCTCCCCCTTCGGCCTCGGCGTCCTCGACATCGCCCTCGGCCGGTACGTGCACGACCGACTGCGGGACACGGGCGGACTCGACGTCGTCGAAGGGTTCTTCCACGACCTCGACCGCTACGGACGCAAGAGCGCCTAGTGAGCGCCTCATAAACGAATCGCGGTGATGAAGTGCCGGTGATATCCGCCCCGTACGAGATCAACGTCGACGACCTCTTCGTGGACCTCGCGCCTGTTTTCGACGTCCACCTCTATCTCAAGTGCGAGGGGCTCAACCTCGCAGGCTCCGTCAAACTGAAGGCCGCCCTGGAGATGGTGCTCGCCGCCGAACGCGACGGGTCCCTCACCCCGGGCTCGGTGCTGGTCGAGTCGTCCTCCGGCAATCTCGGAATCGCACTCAGCATGATCGCGGCGCACCGGGGATACGGGTTCCTCTGTGTCACCGACTCCCGGTGCAACCCCGCGAGCCGGCGGGTCATGGAGTCGCTCGGTGCGCAGGTCCACGTCATCTCCCGTCCCGACAAGGAGCGCGGGCTGCTCGGCGCGCGGATCGACTACGTGCGGCGGCTGTGCGAGTACGACACCAGATACGTCTGGCTCAACCAGTACACGAACCCGCACAACTGGCTGGCGCACTACCGCCATACGGGTCCCGCGATAGCCGCCCAGTTCCCCGAGCTGGATGTGCTGTTCGTCGGGGCCGGCACCACCGGCACCCTGATGGGCTGCGCGCGCTACTTCCGGGAGCGGGAGCGGCCGGTGACCGTCGTGGCGGTCGACAGCGTGGGATCGGTGACCTTCGGCGGTCCGGCGCTGCCCCGGTGGATCCCCGGCCTCGGGGCGGGAGTGAAGCCGAGGCTGCTCGACCCCGACCTGGTCGACGACGTGGTGATGGTGCCGGAACGGGACACGTTGCAGAGCTGCCAGGCCATGGCCAGGCAGGGATTCATGTTCGGCGGTTCCACCGGGACGGTCGTCAGCGGCGCCCTGCGCTGGCTGGCCGCGCGCCCGCGTGACGAGCGGCTCACCGCAGTGGCGCTCGCCCCCGATCTCGGGGACCGCTACCTGGACTCGGTGTACGACCCGGAGTGGGTGGAGCGGCACTTCGGGGCGCCTCAGACCTGGGACGAGCCGGTGCCTGCCGAGCCGGTGCCGCCGGCCGATCAGCCGTGCCTGGTCACGAGCGTCGGCTGAGACTCCGGACTCTCCGCGCTCACCGGTCGAGAAGTCGAGAAGTCGAGAAAAGGAACCCGCTGTGGACAAGCCAGTTGTACTGATCGCCGAAGAGCTCTCACCGGCCACCGTCGACGCGCTCGGACCCGACTTCGAGATCCGGCGCTGTGCGGGCTCCGACCGGAAGGCGCTGCTGGCGGCCCTGCCCGAAGCCCACGCCGTGCTGGTGCGGAGCGCCACGCGGATGGACGCGGAGGCGATCGCGGCCGGACCCCGGCTGAAGGTGATCGGCAGGGCAGGTGTGGGGCTGGACAACGTCGACGTGTCCGCGGCCTCCCGGGCGGGCGTCATGGTGGTCAACGCGCCCACCTCCAATATCGTCAGTGCCGCCGAGCTCACCGTCGGCCTGCTGCTCGCCGTGGCCAGAAACCTCCCGCAGGCCGACGCGGCCCTCAAGGACGGGCGCTGGCAGCGCAGCCGGTTCACCGGCGTGGAGCTGGCGGACAAGGTGCTCGGGATCGTCGGTCTGGGACGCATCGGTTCGCTGGTGGCCCGCCGGATGGCCGCCTTCGACATGCGGCTGATCGCCTACGACCCCTACGTGCAGCCCGCCTACGCCCAGCAGAGCGGTGTGCGGATCGTCGGTCTCGACGAACTCCTCGAACAGTCCGACTTCCTCACCGTGCATCTGCCGAAGACTCCGGAGACCGCGGGACTCATCGGCTTCGACGCCCTGCACCGCGTCAAGCCCGGCGTGCGCATCGTCAACGCGGCACGCGGTGGAATCGTGGACGAGGCCGAGCTGTACGCGGCACTCAAGGAAGGGCGTGTGGCGGGAGCCGGGGTGGACGTCTTCGCCACCGAACCGTGCACGGAGTCACCGCTGTTCGAACTGGACAACGTGGTCGTCACCCCGCACCTCGGCGCGGGCACGGCCGAGGCTCAGGAGCGCGCGGGCGTGGCGGTGGCCGAGGCCGTACGGCAGGCCCTCGCGGGCCGGTTCGTCCCGGAGGCGGTCAACGTCCGGATGGGCGCGGTGAACGGGGAGCTGGCCCCGTGGCTGCTGCTGGCCGAACAGCTGGGCCGGCTCTTCACCGCGACCGCCGGCGGCCTCCCCGGGGTGCTCCAGGTGCAGGTGTCGGGGGAGATCGGCCGGCATGACGTCGCCGCGCTGGAACTCGCGGCGCTCAAGGGCACGCTCACCGATGTGGTGGAGGGCGGCGTCTCCTACGTCAACGCCCCGCTGATCGCCCAGGAACGGGGGCTGCGGACCGAACTGCTCGCCGGCCCGGACCACGCCGAGCACCGCAGCCTCGTCACGGTGCGCGGCGTGCTCCCCAACGGCGAGGAGGTCTCGGTGTCCGGGACGCTGACCGGGCTCCAGGGCCGCGAACGGCTCGTGGACATCTGCGGGTTCGAGGTCGATCTGCCGCTCACCGGGGACGCGGTGTTCTTCCGCGCCCCGGACCGGCCGGGAGTGGTCGGCGCCGTCAGCGAGGTCCTGAGCCGGGCGGGTGTGGGCATCGACGGCCTGCGGCTCGCCCGCACCGAGCGCCCCGGGGAGGTCCTCGCCGCGCTGAACGTCGTCGGCCGGGTCTCACAGGCGGTGCTCGACGACACCGCGGCCCGGATCGACGCGACGCGCAGCTGGTCGCTGGAGCCCAGCGGGCGGGCGGCGGCCTCATGAGCACCCACGACCGGCTGATCGACCTCCTGGAGCGGGGCCAGGCCCGCTTCCGCCTCATCGACCACGCTCCCGAGGGCCGGACGGAACCCGCCAGCGTGCTCCGGCGGCACGCCCTGGCCCAGGCGGCCAAGTGCCTGGTGGTACGGGTCGCGCTGGGGCGGCGGGCGAGGCGTTACGTGCTGGCGGTGGTGCCCGGCGACCGGAAGCTGGACCTCGCGGGACTGAACAGCCTCTACGCCGGTACGGAGGCGTCGTTCGCGACCCGCGAGGTGGCGGAGCGGCTGGCGGGGAGTGTCAGTGGCTCCGTGGTGCCGTTCGCCCTCCACCCCGATCTGGACCTCGTGGTCGACCCGGACCTGCTCGTGCACGACGAGATCTTCTTCAACGCGGCCCGCCTCGACCAGTCCGTGGCGCTGGCCACCACCGACTACGTCGGACTGGCCGCCCCCCGGGTCGAGAACATCACCCAGCGGGCCATGACGGCTGCGCACCGGACTACTGAAACCACAATTACCGTCGGGAACTGAATATTCCGTTTCTAAGTGAGGCCGCACGTCAAGGCGTTGACGATTGTTGGCGTGTCGAACTAAAGTCGCGACGCTGATCCTTTTCGGCATTCGGTTTTGTCTGGATCGGGGGACCCTCGGCTTCCAGTTATACGGAGAGTCAGCTAATCGGGGATTGGGGCAATTTGGGCAGCGCCGGTTGACCCGGGAATAGGGATGCCCCGGTCGAGCGCTTTGGCAGACGAGGATTCCACGGTGCGGCAGGCCACGAACCTACGCCGCACCTCAGCACGGGGGTAGGTGGTTGCTGTGTCGACCGTGTCCGCACGTGGACGGTGTGACGGCTCAGTACGGAGGGGGAGACCTGAGGAAGCTGGGGGGCGCCCGGACGGGCGCCCGGACGGGCCCGCGGACGGTGCGGAAGGTGCGCTGCTGCACGCACGGGCGCTGATAGACCTGACGGTGTCACTCCACCGTCGGAGACCGAGGCGCGACTCCCTGGTCGTCCTGCCGGACGAGGAAGCCGCCGTCGAGAACGCGATCGACGTACTCCTCGACGGCGCACGGCACAGCGTGAACCTCACGCTGCCGGGCAGTGCCGAACAGTCGAAAGTCGGGGCGCCCGCGCTCCTGCGCCTGCGCGCCGCGGGCCGCGAGCGCAGAGTCGTGCGACTGCTGTGCGGCACCCGTGGGCTGAACGTCGACCTGATCCGTACCGTGGAAAAGCGGAGCCCGCGCCTTGGAATGCGCGTCACCAAATCCGCGCTTCAGGAAGTCCTGATCACGGACGGGCGGTTCGCGCTGGTCAGGGCCACTCTGGAAGCAGAGGGCGACTGCGTCATGATCGTCCAGGACCCCGCCGTGGTGCGCACCCTCGACCTTCTCTTCGCCGGCGTGTGGGAAGGCGCCATGCCTCCCGCCGAGTACACCCGGCTGAGCCGGCGGCTCAGTTCGGACGTCGCCCGGTGCATCCTGGAGCGTCTGCGTGACGGCACCACCGACGCCGTGGGAGCCCGGGAGATCCAGGTGTCCCTGCGCACCTACCGCCGTCACGTGGCGGACATCATGCGGGAGTTGGACGCGAATTCGAGGTTCCAGGCCGGCGTACGGGCTGTCGAGCTCGGGTTACTGTCCCCAGAGGGCTGAGTCTCACGCGGGTGAACGTTTCTCTCGATTCTGCTTTTTCTGAGATCACGTACGGGGTGAGTGCTGTGCCGGAATCGGCACCCGGTGACGAATTCGAGCAGGTCCTCAGAGAGGTCAGCTCCCTCATAGATTCCGCTGTCGTCCCGCATCGCGGCCGACGGTACGGAAACTCGCTTGTCCACACGGTCGACGAGGGCGACGAGGCCGTCGACCTCGCCCGAGAGCTGATCGCGGGGACCGTCGAGCGCATCGAGCTGGTCGTGGCGTCGGAGTTCCCCTGCGCCGGTTCGCTGCTCAAGGCGATGACGGAGCTGCTGGACGCGCGCCACGGCGAGGTCGCCGCGCGCCTCCTTGCCACGCCCGCGAAGCTCGACTGGCGGCTGGTCCAGAAGTACGCGGCGCAGCGCCGGTGGGCCGAGGTGCGTATCGCGCGGTTCCCCCTCCTCGCCGCGGTCCTCGTCGACCGCAGGGAAGCCGTGGTGATCGCGGACTCGGCGGTGGGCCGACGGGCTTCCGTCATCCGGGCCGAAGGCGTCGTCACTCCCTTGCTCACTCTCTTCGACGGCATGTGGCGCCACTCGGTCTCGGTGACGGACCAGCTCAACTTCAAGGACACCGCCCGAACGGAGACCGCCCGCCGCATCCTCGAACAGCTGCGGGCGGGGGCCACCGACGAGGCGTCCGCACGAGACCTGGACATGTCGGTCCGCACGTATCGCCGCTATGTCGCGGAGATCATGGCGCTTCTGGGGGCGACCTCACGTTTTCAGGCCGGGGTGCGCGCCGCTGAACTGGGTCTGCTCCGCACGATTTCCCGTTGAGAATGGCCAGGGGAAGTCGATATCGAATACTTCGTATCACTGGCAGCTTCCTGTAGTTCCCATTGCCGCTCATGGAAACTCGCGGCTAGAAAAGACTGCGGTAATCCTATTTCCCTGGGACGGCGGACGTTTCATTCTGCCGCTGACGCGAGGTGTGCAGAGATGACAGCCGCTATCGGCAGCACATGGTTCCGCAGGCATGGCGCGAGCGCCGCACCGCGAAAGCGGTTGCTGATCCTGCCGCACGCAGGCGGGTCGGCGAGCTTCTACCAAGCCTGGGGCGACGCGTTCGACGACGACACGGAGGTACTGGTCGCTCGCTACCCCGGCAGGCACGACCGGATGGCCGAGCCGTGCATCGACCGCATGGAGGTCCTCGCGGACGAGATCACCGCGGCCCTGCTGCCCTTGACGGACGTGCCGTTGACTCTCTTCGGCCACAGCATGGGCGCGTCACTGGCCTACGAGACGGCACTGCGGCTCGAACACCGGCACACGGTCCGCCCCGAGGCGCTGCATGTGTCCAGCCGCAAGGCACCGCACAGACTCACCCCGCGCGCGCTGCACCTCCAGGGCGACGAGGCGCTGATCGCCGAGGTCCGCGGACTCGGCGGAACCGACAGCTCGCTCCTCGACAACCTGGACCTGCGGGAGATGGTGCTGCCGGCGATCCGTGCCGACTTCACGATCGTGGGCACCTACGGCCCGCGGAGCGCGACCCCCCTCGGCTGCCCCGTCTACGCGTACGTCGGCGACCGGGACCCTTCCATCACGGAGGACGACATGGCGGCCTGGGCCGACGTCGCGCCGGCCGGGTTCGCCCTGCGGGTGCTGCCCGGTGACCACTTCTATCTCGTCGAGCGGCGGCAGGAACTGGTCCGCGCCGTCACGGAGCGTCTGGCCGGCGCGCGGTGACCGGGTCCCTGTCCCGGGACCGCGTCGCGACCATGCGGGACCGGGTCGACGAACTCGGCGGCAAACGGAGTGAGGCGGCGGAGGGCAGCCGACGTGCGACCGACGCGCAGCACGCCAAGGGCAAGCTGACCGCCCGTGAGCGCATCGGGATCCTGCTCGACGAGCGTTCGTTCAACGAGGTGGAGCAGTTGCGCCGGCACCGGGCGACCGGCTTCGGCCTGGAGGCCAAGAGACCGTACACCGACGGTGTCATCACCGGCTGGGGCACGGTCGAGGGCCGCACGGTCTTCGTCTACGCCCATGACTTCCGCATCTTCGGCGGCGCGTTGGGCGAGGCCCATGCCACCAAGATTCACAAGATCATGGACATGGCCTTGTCGGCCGGTGCCCCGCTGGTCTCCCTGAACGACGGCGCGGGCGCCCGTATCCAGGAGGGGGTCTCCGCCCTCGCCGGTTACGGCGGCATCTTCCAGCGCAATACCAAGGCCTCGGGCGTCATCCCGCAGATCAGCGTGATGCTCGGCCCGTGCGCGGGCGGCGCGGCCTACAGCCCGGCCCTGACCGACTTCGTCTTCATGGTCCGTGAGACCTCGCAGATGTTCATCACCGGTCCGGACGTCGTCCGCGCCGTGACGGGTGAGGAGATCACGCAGAACGGCCTGGGCGGCGCGGACGTGCACGCCGAGACCTCGGGCGTCGCGCACTTCGCGTACGACGACGAGAAGACCTGTCTGGAGGACGTCCGTTACCTCCTCTCCCTCCTGCCACGCAACAACCGGGAGTCCCCGCCAAGCACCCCGAGCACCGACCCGGCCGACCGGAGGACCCCGCGCCTGCTCGACCTGGTCCCGCTCGACCCCATGCGCGCGTACGACATGCGCGCGGTCGTCGAGGAGATCGTCGACGACCGCGAGCACATGGAGGTCCATGAACGCTGGGCCACCAGTGTGCTGTGCACGCTCGCCCGCCTGGACGGAGAAGTGGTCGGTATCGTCGCCAACCAGCCGCAGGCACAGGCCGGCGTGCTGGACATCCACTCATCGGAAAAGGCAGCGCGCTTCGTCCAGATGTGCGACGCCTTCAACATCCCGCTCGTCACCCTGGTCGACGTGCCCGGCTTCCTGCCCGGCGTGGCCCAGGAGCACGGCGGAATCATCCGCCACGGTGCCAAACTCCTCTACGCCTACTGCAACGCCACCGTGCCGAGGATCCAGCTCATCGTGCGCAAGGCGTACGGCGGCGCGTACATCGTCATGGACTCCCGCTCGATCGGCGCCGACCTGTCCTACGCCTGGCCCGCCAACGAGATCGCCGTCATGGGCGCCGAAGGCGCGGCCAACGTCGTCTTCCGCCGCGAGATAGCGATGTCCGACCACCCCGACTCCACACGCGCGCAACTCGTCAAGGAGTACAAGGCGGAACTCATGCACCCCTATTACGCGGCTGAACGCGGCCTGGTCGACGACGTCATCGACCCCGCCGACACCCGGCGCACCCTCATCCGCGGACTCGCGATGCTCCGCGACAAGCACGTGGACCTCCCGGCCCGCAAACACGGGAACCCGCCGGCATGACCACCACCACACCCACGACCAGGGCGACGGCAGTGGACCTCGACGGACCTCTTGGCGCCACACTGGTCCAGGTGCTCAGAGGAAACCCCTCCCCGGAAGAGCTCGCGGCGGTGACGGCCGTACTGATCACCATGGCCAGAGGACACGGGGAAGCCGAGCCGGAGCGGCCACCCGCGGGGGGCCCGACATGGCAGCCCCCGCTGCCGGCGGGATGCTCCTACCGCTCCTGGAAGGCACGCCGCTGAATGACCGGCAGCCGAGGCGAGGAACCGCGACTGGAACTACGGATCCTCGGACCGACCGAGATGCTGGCCGAAGGCGTACCGGTCCCGCTGACCGCGGCCAAGCTGCGCACGGTCCTCGTGGCGCTCCTCCTCTCTCCCGACCACTTCGTCTCCGACGCGTGGCTCAGTGAACTCCTGTGGGGGCCGCGGCCTCCCGCGACCGCGGCGGCGCAGCTCTACACCTACATCTCCCGGCTGCGCGGATGCGGCGCGCCCGGGCTGCGCGTGCGGCGCAGGCTGCGCGGCTACCACCTGGACATCGGGACGGCCGACTTCGACTGGCAGCTCTTCAGGCGTGCGGCCGAACGCGGGCGCGAGAGCCTGCGCAAGGGCCAGTACGGTACGGCCGCCACGCAGTTGACGTCCGCGCTCGGGTTGTGGCGCGGACCGGCGCTGTCGGATGTGACGGAGGCGCTGCACGCAGCCGAGCTGCCTCGGCTCGAGGAGAGCCGCCTGGCCGTCCTCGAGGACCGCGTCGAGGCCGACCTCGCCCTGGGCCGCCACGCCCGCATCCTCCCCGAACTGGTGGGTCTGGTCGCCGAACACCCCCTGCGGGAGTCGCTGCGCGGCCAGCTGATGACCGCGCTGTACCTCTGCGGCCGGCCCGCCGACGCGCTGAACGTGTACGAGCAGGGGCGTCGCATCCTCAAGACGGAGCTGGGCATCGACCCCGGCCCGACTCTGCGTCGCATCCACCGGGCGGTACTCCTGGAGAGCCTGCCGGGCCCCGGCCGGGGGCAACCGCGCGACGAGGCCGGGCCGACGGGCAGTCCTTGGGACGGGCTCGTGCCGGCGATGCTGCCCATGGACGTCGCCGACCTCGCCGGACGTACGGACGAACTCGCGAGGACCCTCACGACTCTGCGGGGGCGGCCGGAACCGGCGCGAGGCGTGGTACTGACCGGACCGGCCGGAACCGGCAAGTCGGCGCTCGCCGTGCGCGCCGCTCACGCCTGCCGGTCCGACTTTCCGCACGGTCAGCTCTATATCGACCTGCGCGCCCACGACGGCGCACCGAAGGAGCCCATGGAGGTGCTCGGCGGCTTCCTGCGTGCCCTGTTCCCCGGGTGCCGCACACTGCCGGAGACCCTCGACGAACGCGTCCAGCTGTACCGCAGCCTCCTCGCCCGGCGCCGTGTGCTGGTGGTGCTCGACAACGCCGCGGACGACCGGCAGGTGCGGCCGCTGCTCCCCGGCGGCGACCACAGCCGCGCCGTCGTCACCTCCCGGCATCCGATGGCCTCGCTGGAAGGGCTCCGTGCGGTGCGGCTCGGGCGACTGGACCGCACCGCGGGCGAGGCCCTGCTCGCCGGGGCCGTGGGGCACTCACGCGTGCGCGCCGAACCGGAGGCGGTCGCCCGCGTCGTGGAACTGTGCGACGGGCTGCCCCTGGCGCTGCGCGTCTGTGCCGAACGGCTGATGACGCATCCGCACTGGCGAGTGGCCGACCTCGTGGACCGGCTGCTCGGCGAGGACGGGCGGCTCGACCTGCTGTGCGAGGGGAGCCTGGACGTCCGGGCGCGGCTGCGCGCCAGCGTGTTGGAACTCCGGCCACCGCTGCATGGAGCCTTCCGCGCCCTGTCACCCATGAGCGCGGGCGCTTTCACCACGACCCAGGCGGCGGAGCGGCTGAGCCTGCCGCGGGTGCGGGCGCAGACGCTGCTCGACGCGCTCGTCGGGCGCCGGCTGCTTGAGGTGTCGGCGGCCGGCCCGGCCGGGGCCTTCTACTGCTTCCCGCCGCTGGTCGGGCTGCTCGCCCGTGAGCAGCCCGACACCGGGCAACCGGTGTCCTGACGCTCAGCCACAGCCCCCCGCGTGGCTTCCGTCGAGACTCGCGGCGAGTACGGCGTCCTCGTCCTCCGGCGCGGCGACCGTGCCGCTGTCCACCGCCGCGATGTAGGTGGCGAGCAGATTGGCCCAGCGCAGGCCCGAATCGCCGCTCAGCGTGGCGTCCGGGAGGTCGTGAACGGGTGGCGTCCGTGTGGCCGTTGCTCCGTGGTCGTCCATGTACCCCTCCTGATCGTGCGTCGGCCCGCAGCGGGCCGTGGTCCCAGGTTCGGGTATGCGCCTATGCCGCCTCTATATCCATTTCGCCGAACCACGGGTCCGGCTTCCGATCGGCGAAAAGGAGACCATGACTGTCAACGCACACCGCGTCGTAGGCGTCGCCGCCCCGTTCGTCCTGGCGCTTGCCGCCCTTGCCGTGCCGGCACAGGCCGCCGCCGGGTCCCACCAGGGCGGGCAGGTGCACGAGACGTCCTGCACGAGCCCCGGCAAGAAGCTCATCTGCGACAAGCGCTGGACCCGTCTGCGCTGACGAGCTAGTCGCGAGCGGCGGCCCGGGGCGCCGGGGGGTGGACGCCGGTCAGGTCGCGTGGGCGGTGCGGGATGCCGTCGCGCAGGACCAGCGTGGTCCTGACGAGCGTGCTGAAGTCGGTGAAGGGGTCTCCGTCGATGACCGTGAGGTCGGCGAGCCTGCCCGGCTTGACGGTGCCTAGGTCGTTGTGGCGGCCGAACAGCCGGGCGGGCGTGGTGGTGACGGTGCGCAGGGCCTGGGCGGGCGTGAAGCCGTGGGCGTGCAGGGCGCGCAGGGCGAGGTGCAGGGAGAGGCCGGCGGGGACGAGAGGGGCGTCGGTGCCCAGGGCGAGCACGGCGCCGCCCGCGGTGAGCCGGCGGTAGTTGCCGATCTCGGTGGCCAGCGCCTGCCGTTGGCGCGGGGTGGGCGGCGTACCGGCGCGTTCGCGGACGGCGGCCACGTCCCAGGGCGGCATGAGGCTCCGTACGCGGGCGTCATCGGCCAGGGCGGGATCGTCGGCGAGCAGGGCCTGTGCCGTGAACGGGGTGGCGATCAGGCCGAAGGTGCCGTCGGCGTACTGCTGGACGACATCCTGGTGGACGTGGCCGAGCGGCGTGGTGGCGTGCCCGTGCGGCAGGCGCTGGGTGGCCTGCAGATGGGTTGTCAGATCCTGGCCCGCCGCGCGGCCGGGGGCGCACAGGTGGCTGCCGCTGGGCACACCGAGGCGGTGGGCGACCTCGGTCGCGCGCGCCATGAAGTCGCCGGGGGCGCGGACGTAGGTCTTGACGAAGTCGACGTCCAGGGCGGCGGCGCGGCGCAGGGTGCGTTCGAGGCCCACCCGGGTGCGGTGGGCGCGGCCCATGCTGTAGGCGGTGCGGGAGCCGTCGATCAGTTCGGCGCAGGCGAGCAGGCGCGGGCCCGTGCTGCGGCCCGAGGCGAGGGATTCGCGCAGCCGGACGGCCTCGTACAGCGACGCTCCCAGGCAGACGGTGGTGGTGATGCCGTAGGCGAGAGCGGTGAGGCTGTGGCGTGCGCCGTACGTGGCGCTGTAGGGGTGGGTGTGGCTGTCGATGAGCCCGGGGACGACGGTCTGCGCGGAGACGTCGATGGTGCGGTGGCCCGGACGGCGGGGCCGGTGCGGTTCGACGGCGGTGATACGGCCGTCGTCGATCAGGATGTCGACGTCGTGGCGCGGCTCGGGGCCGGTGGCGTCCCAGAGCTGGCCCGCGTGGATCCGCAGCCGCCGTGCCCCGGGCTTGGTGCGCCGCACGGTCAGCGAGGTGGGCAGGGTGCGTGGACGCTCTGCTTCCGGGTCCTCGTCCAGGGAGAGCAGGCGCAGCCGTCCCTCGGAGAGGTACAGGAGGCGGCGGGAGTCGCGGGCCCAGCTGGGGTGGTCGGCGGGTTCCTCGGTGAGCCGGCGGGCGGGCCCGGCCGGGGTGCCGTCGGGGGCGACGGGCAGCAGCCACAGCGCCGACTCGGCGACCAGCGCCATATGGCGGCCGTCGGGGGACCAGACGGGTCCGGCGGCCGCCCGGTCCGACAGCGACTGGTGGGCGGCGGGCAGATGACGCCGGTCGGTGCCGGTACGGGTGTCGATGACCCGGATGAGGTGATAGCCCTCGCGGAAGCGGCGGTTGAGCCGGTTGCGGTCGCAGAAGGCGAGGTACCGGCCGTCGGGTGACCAGGTGGGCGCGCCCGGCGGGCCGTCCGTGGCGAGCGGGCGGGCGAGTACCCGCTCGGTGCCGGTGGCGAGGTCGTGCAGGAGCAGGTTGCCCTTGATGTCCTGGCAGGCCAGCAGGGAGCCGTCGGGCGACAGCGCCGGGTGCAGCCGCCCACCGCCGGTGACCGGCTCGTCGTCCCCGCCTTCGAGGTGCAGGCGGCGCACGGCGGTGAGCCCGCCCCGGTCGGTGCAGTACAGCAGGGAGCGCCCGTCCGGCGCCCACGTGGGCATCTGCACATGGTGTACGGGCTCGGCCTGGAGGAGCTTGCGGGGTGTGCCGCCGACAGGCATCAGCCAGAGCGCGTTGAGGGCGATGAACGCCACCTGGTGCCCGTCGGGGGACAGGGCCGGGA
>NZ_WMBF01000868.1:0-879 GCF_019400875.1 Streptomyces anatolicus
CGTTTGCCCCGCGCTGCAGGGGTGATCCCGCCTGTCCGTTTGCCCCGTGCTGTAGGGGTGTACGCGTTAACACCGCCTAGCCCAGGAACGCCGATGAGTCGCCGCCTCCACCTCCGGAACCGTGCCCCCGGCCGCCCCCGGACGCCCGTCGCCCTCGCGTTGCCCGCGCTGCTCGCGATCGCGTTCCTGTTGATGCCGCTGATCGGCATCCTCGCCCGTACCGAGTGGGGCGAGCTGGGCGGGCATCTGTCCGCGCCCGGTGTCGTCCAGGCCCTGGAACTCTCCATGCTCGTGTCGTTCTGGGCGCTCGGGCTCTCCCTGCTGCTCGGGGTGCCGCTGGCCTGGCTGCTCGCGCGGGTGGACTTTCCCGGGAAGGCGTTCGTACGTTCCCTCGTACTGCTGCCGATGGTGCTGCCTCCGACCGTCGGCGGGGTCGCGCTCCTGCTCGGCTTCGGGCGGCGCGGGCTGCTCGGGCCCTGGCTGGAGAGCACCTTCGGGATCGTGCTGCCCTTCCACACCTCCGGCGCGGTGGTCGCGGCGACGTTCGTGTCGATGCCGTTCCTCGTGATCAGCCTGGAGGGCGCGCTGGGCGGCCTGCGGCCCGGCTTCGAGGAGACGGCGGCCTCGCTGGGCGCTTCTCCCGTACGGGTGTTCTTCACCGTCACCATGCCGATGGTCGCCCCCGGGCTGATCGCGGGCGCCGCGCTGACCTGGGCGCGGGCCCTCGGCGAGTTCGGCGCGACGATCACCTTCGCGGGCAACCTGCCCGGGACCACGCAGACCCTGCCGCTCCAGGTCTATCTGCTGCTCCAGGACTCACCGGAGGCCGCGACCTCCCTCTCCCTGCTGCTGCTCGCCACCGCCATGGCGGTGCTGGTG
>NZ_WMBF01000170.1:0-12872 GCF_019400875.1 Streptomyces anatolicus
GGCTTGATCACCGCGCCGATCACCCTTTCCCTCGCGCGTGATCTCCTGCGCGGCGCGCTCGACCTGGAGCGCACCGAGTACGGAGTGCTTCCGCACCGGCTGCCCGCCCGGGCCCGCGCCCAGTGCGCCGACGGGCAGCTGGCCATGGCGGAGTCCCAGCCCTCCGGCGTACGGCTGGTGTTCCGCACCCGCGCCACCACCATCGAGCTGGACACCCTCCGCACCAAGACGGCCTACGAGGGAGCCCCGCCCCGCCCGGACGGCGTCTACGACCTGCTGGTCGACGGCACCCTCGCCGGGCAGGCCAGTGTGACCGGCGGCAATGTCCTGAAGGTGGACATGACCACCGGCTCGTCGGAGACCGTGCCCGGGCCCGTCGGCACCGTCCGCTTTTCCGGCCTGCCCGACCGCGTCAAGCACGTGGAGATCTGGCTGCCGCACAACGAGGTCACCCAACTCGTCGCCCTGCGCACCGACACCCCCGTGGAACCGGCCCCGGAACAGGGCCGCAAGGTGTGGCTGCACCACGGCAGTTCGATCAGCCACGGCTCCGAGGCGGCGAGCCCCAGCACGACCTGGCCCGCGCTCGCCGCCTCCCTCGGCGGCGTGGAGCTGATCAACCTCGGTTTCAGCGGCAGTGCCCTGCTCGACCCGTTCACCGCGCGCGCCCTGCGCGACACCCCCGCGGACCTGATCAGCGTCAAGATCGGCATCAACCTCGTCAACCTGGACCTGATGCGGCTGCGCGCCTTCGGGCCCGCGGTCCACGGCTTCCTCGACACGATCCGCGAGGGGCACCCCACCGTCCCGCTGCTGGTGGTCTCGCCCATCCTGTGCCCGATCCACGAGGACACGCCCGGACCCGGCGCCCCTGACTTCGAGAACATCGGTGAGGGCAGGATCCGGTTCACGGCGATGGGCGACCCCGCCGAACGGGCCGCGGGGAAGCTGACGCTCAATGTGATCAGGGACGAGCTGGCCCGCATCGTGAAGCAGCGCGCCGCCGACGACGCGAACCTCCACTACCTGGACGGCCGCGACCTCTACGGCCATGCGGACTTCGCCGAGCTGCCGCTGCCCGACCAGCTCCACCCCGACGCCGCCTCCCACCGCCTGATCGGCGAACGCTTCGCCGCCTCGGCCTTCGGCCCGGCAGGACCCTTTACTCCGAGGTCATGAGGGCGAGGCGTGGCGAGGCCCTCGCGCCGGATCCCGACGCGCGCCCCCGCCACGGCGCACGTAGCGTTGCCGCCATGTGCTGGAGCGCGACGGCCGACCTCGTCGCGGGCACGGGTATCGCCGCCGTGGGGGTCGCCTCCGTGGCCTTGGCGAGCCGACACCCCCGTGACCTGCCGCTGGCCGCGCTGCCGCTGCTCCTGGGGGCCCACCAGATCGTCGAGTCCGCGGTCTGGAGCAACGGCGGCGGCACCGGGCCCGCCACTGTCGCATGGGCCGTCATCGCGCTCCCGCTGCTGGCGCTGTGGGTACCGGCGGCCGTGCTGTGCGCCGCGCCGCCGCATGCCCGTCGCCGTCTGCTCGTCCCCCTCGCGGCCGGGGCCGCGACGGCGGCGGCGCTCGCCCACGCGCTGGCGACCCGCACGGTGACGGCCGAGATCCGGGGGCACACCGTCGGGTACTCCCTGGGGCTGCCACAGGCGGAGCTGGTCGTCGCCGGCTATCTCCTCGCCACGATCGGCTCCCTGCTCCTCTCCGGCGACCGGGGCCTCGTCCTCTTCGGTCTCCTGGTCGCCTTCGGGGCGGCGGTGTCCCTGGCGCTGTGGCGGCAGGAGTACATCTCCACGTGGTGCGCGTTCGCCGCGGTGTGTTCGGTGGTGCTGTTGTTCTGGGTCAGGAGGGGCGCAAACCCGCCCCGGCGACACGATCTTGGCTGATATACGCTTCGGCTACTTTCCCGGCAGCGAGCCGGGACAGGTATCAAGCCCGGGGGGGCTTTCTCATATGACCATGCAGTCTCGCGCGCTCTTGGGGAGCGCGCTCGTCTCCGCGCTCGCACTCGGCGCCGCCGTGCCGTACGCCCAGGCGGCCACGCCCGCGGCCACGCCGACCACGCTGCCCGCCGCCGTGCCGGCCGGGATCGGCCCGTGGACCGCGCCGAAGGAGTTGCCCGGTCTCACCGGCGTCACCGGCGTCGTGGACCTGAAGTCGACCCGCGACGGCGCTGTCGCCGGGCTCTTCACCCAGGGCGGCAAGACCGTGCTCTCGGTGCGGGCCACGGGCGCCACGACCTGGCAGTCGGCCACGCCCGTGCCGCCGGGCGGCACTCTCCAGCGCACCGATGACGGCGCCGTCTCGCTGCTGTGGTGGACGGGCGCGGCGGACGGCGGAGCCAACACGCTGAAGATGTACCGCCTCGCGCCGGACGGCACCGTTTTCACGCCCGCGGAGACCATCGCGACCGGCACGGTCACCCGCGGTGGCGCCCACTGGCGCACGCAGAGCACCACCCTGGCGGCGAACGCCAAGGGCCAGCAGGCCGTCGCGTGGATGGACGAGGACCGCCGCCTGACCGTCGTCGAGCGGTCCGGACCGAGTGCCGACTGGTCCGCGCCGAAGACGCTGGACCAGCTGCCGGACCCGATCGTGCGCGACGACCACACCTACGACTACACGCTGCGGGACATGCGGGTGGCCGTCGACCCCGCCGGCACGGTCGGCGTGATCTGGGGCGGCAACAGCCACTACACGGGCGATGGCGTCGACCCGGACCCGACCGCGTACAAGTGGCACTACAAGTACGTGGAGAAGCCCGCGGACCCGGCTTCCTCCTGGACGGAGCCGCGCGATCTGGCGCAGCTCGGCGTGCAGCCCGAGCAGGTCACGCTGGCCGCCCACCCCGAGGGCGGGTTCCATCTGCTCTCGCACGGCGGTTACGCCCGCAAGGCGGCCGGGGCCGCCCAGTGGGGTCAGTCCGAGCAGATCGGCGTCGGCGCGCGGACGTACGCGCCCGCCGAGCTTCTGACGGCGCCGAACGGCGACATCACCGCGGTCAGCATGCAGGGGCGCGGTACGCTGGGCGTCGCCACCCGCCTGGCCTCCCGCGGCAGTTGGGGCGCGGCCCGCAAGCTCGCGTCGAACGTCGACGCGGACTCGCTGGGCGCGGTGCCCGGGGCGGGCGGCGCGGTCGTCGTCACGTACACGCAGAAGCGTTTCGAGCTGGGCCGCACCCTGCGCGAGGACTTCGTCGCGCAGACCGTCGAGGGCGGTGACCTGGCCAAGCCGCGCACCCTCAACGCGCAGACGAAGGACACCGTGAGCGCCGGCCGGGCGGCCGTCGACAGCCAGGGGCGTCCGGTGGCGGTCTGGACGCAGTCGTCCGCCGGCGGCGGCACGCCCACGGCGTTCACCGCGACGACGGGCACGCGCGGCAAGCCCGCCTGGCACGACTACGCGGACGACTCGCGCGGCGATGTGGTGGGCCTGTCGTTCAGCGCCTCGATGAAGCTGTACACGGGGGACACCACCAACCCCACGGACACCTTCTACGCCTCGCCGTGGGACGAGAAGACCCGGGTGGTGCCGTTCGGCGACTTCGACGGCGACCGCTGCAACGACCTGATCGTGCGGCTGCCGGACGGCGAGACCCGTCTGTACACCCCGGTGTGCGGCGGCGGTCTGCCCTCGCCGGATTCGGCGTACAAGCGGCTCGCGCGGGACTGGAGCCGTTACGACACGCTGTTCGCGAGCGGCGACCAGACCGGCGACGGCCTTCCCGATCTGCTGGCCCGGGACAAGGCGACCGGTGACGTGTACCTGTACGCGGCCGACGGCGCGGGCGCTTTCAAGCCACGGGTGAGGATCCGCACTGCCTGGACCGGCTATACGCGGGTCATCGGCGCCGGGGACCTCAACGGCGACGGCGTCGGGGATGTCCTCGCCCTCGACAAGTCCGGCGAGCTGTGGCGGTACGCGGGTCTGCGCACCGGCAAGCTCAAGGACCGCGTCCTCGTCTTCAAGGACTGGGGCGCCTCCTACAAGGACGTCATCGGCGCGGGTGACGTGAACGGCGACGGCAAGCAGGACCTGCTCGCGCGGGACACCTCGGACCGGCTGTGGCTCAACGCGGGCAAGGGTGACGGGACCTTCGCCAACCGGGTGTCGTTCGGTGCGGCGAACTACTGGAAGCACTGGGCTTCGATCGGCTGACCGGCAGCGGCCCGGACCGGGGAGTCCCCGGTCCGGGCCGCTTCGGCCTCGCTGAAGGCGTGGTCAGTTGGCCTTGCAGGTGTTGCCGATGACCGGGTTGAGGAGCGCGATGATGGGGTTGTCGCAGATGTTGGCGCCGATCTCGACGGGCACCTGAGTGGTGTTGCCAGAGATGACGCCGGGGCTGTTGGAGCTGACGCCGGTGGCGGTGGGGCCGTCGTCGTCGGGGTCGGCGATGGCCTGGCCCGCGCCGCCCACGACGGCACTGACGGCGATGAGGACGGCGACACTGAGGGTGCGGACACGCATGGAGTGATCTCCTCCGTGGTAGGAAATGCGATCACTCTCCAGCAGAATGCCTCTGGGCCGCTTGCGCGAACGCTCACCGCCGTTCGGGCGACATGGAGGGCGGGGGAGCTTCACTTCCCGTGGAACGGCACTTCCCACGGAGCGTTTCAGCACGCGGACGGTGTGCCGCAGCAGCCGCCGGCCTCCTCCGCACCGCCCGGCACCTGCGGCGCTCTGCCCGGCGCCTGGGCGTCGGCAGGGTCGTCGAAGAGGCCCGCGCCGCCGCAGACGCCGGTCTCCGGGAGCGTCAGTTCCACGCGCTCGGCGGCCTCGTGGTCTCCGGCGAGGGCCGCGGCGACGGAGCGCACCTGCTCGTAGCCGGTCATGGCGAGGAAGGTCGGGGCGCGGCCGTAGGACTTCATGCCGACCAGGTAGACGTCCTGCTCGGGGTGGGAGAGCTCCTTGACGCCATGCGGGTAAACCGTGCCACAGGAGTGCTGGTTGGGGTCGATCAGCGGAGCCAGCGCGAGCGGCGCCTGGAGGCGGTCGTCGAGACCGAGGCGCAGTTCGCCGAGGAAGGACAGGTCCGGGCGGAAGCCGGTAAGGACGATGACCTCGTCGACCGGGTCGAGGCGGCGGCCGTCCTCGGCGATGAGCACCAGGCGGGCGCCGCTCTTCTCGACGGTGTCGGTGCGGAACCCCGTGACGGCGTCGGCGTACCCCTCGTCCACGGCCGCCTTCGCCGCGAGGCCGAGGGCGCCGCGCGCGGGGAGCTGGTCCGCCTCGCCGCCGCCGAAGGTGGCGCCGCTGATCCCGCGCCGCAGCACCCAGACCGCATGCGTGCCCGCGGCCTCCCTCGCCAGGTCGGCCAGCGAGGCGAGGGCGGTGAACGCGGAGGCTCCGGAGCCGATCACCGCGGTGCGCTTGCCCGCGTAACGCGCCCTGACGGCCGGGTCGTTGAGGTCGGGCACGCGGTAGGAGACGTGCTCCCCCGAGGCCCGCTCGCCGAGCGCGGGCAGGCCGTCGCCGCCGATCGGGCCCGGCGTGGACCAGGTGCCGGAAGCGTCGATCACCGCGCGGGCGAGGATCCGCTCCTCGCCGCCGTCGGTGTTCCGGACGAGGACGGTGAAGGGCTGCCGCTCGCGGGCGGCGTCGACGACGCGGTCGCGGCCCTGGCGGGAGACCCCGGTCACCGTCGCGCCGAAGCGGACCTTGTCGCCGAGGACGTCGGCGAGCGGCTGCAGATACGCGGTGGCCCAGTCGCCGCCGGTGGGGTAGGCCGCGCCGTCCGGCTTCACCCAGCCGGTGGGGGCCAGGAGCTTCTCGGCGGCGGGGTCGACGACCTCGGCCCAGGTGGAGAAGAGGCGTACGTGCGACCACTCGCGCACGGCGCTGCCCGCGGCGGCGCCGGCTTCGAGGACCAGTGGCTCGATGCCCCGCTCGACGAGTCGGGCGGCCGCGGCCAGGCCGACGGGTCCGGCTCCGATCACCACAGTGGGCAGGGCGGCGGGCGTGTGATGGATCGGCGCGGTGGTCACGGGAGTCCCCTTTGATTCGACGTTTGTCGATGCCTTACGGCGTAAGGATGGCACCTGCTTCGACGTTCGTCAACATAGACATCAATCGAAGCAAGAAGCCGACTTTCGGTAGCCGAGGTGATCTGATTCGACATGTGTCAACATAGACACATGTCGAATGCGAAGGCGTTGCCGCTGCTGGATCCGGGCGTCGAGCCCTGCTGCCCGCCCCTGACGGAGCGCCCCCTCACCGCCGAGGAGGCGGTGCGGACGGCCGCGATGTTCAAGGCGCTCGGCGACCCGGTCCGGCTGCGGCTGTTCTCGCTGGTCGCCTCGCACGAGGGCGGCGAGGCGTGCGTGTGCGACATCTCCGACGTGGGGGTCTCCCAGCCGACCGTGTCCCATCACCTCAAGAAGCTCAAGGACGCCGGCCTGCTCACCTCCGAGCGGCGCGGGACGTGGGTGTACTACCGCGTCGAGCCGTCCATGCTGGCGGCGATGGGGCAGATGCTGGGCCGCGCCACCACGTGACACCACCGCCTGACACCACCGCCTGACATCACCCCCTGGCGGCCCCGAACTTCCCGCGCCACGCCAGCGAGACGTACACGAGCCCGATAAGCACCGGGACCTCGATGAGCGGCCCGACGACCCCGGAGAGCGCCTGACCGGAGGTCACGCCGAAGGTCGCGATGGCGACGGCGATGGCGAGTTCGAAGTTGTTGCCCGCCGCGGTGAACGCGAGCGTCGCGGTGCGGTCGTAGGCGAGCCCGAGCGCCTTGCCCAGCAGGAAGCTGCCGAAGAACATGACGGCGAAGTAGACCAGCAGCGGCAGCGCGATGCGGGCCACGTCCAGCGGCCGCGAGGTGATGGTCCCGCCTTGCAGGGCGAAGAGGATGACGATCGTGAAGAGCAGGCCGTAGAGGGCCCACGGGCCGATCCTGGGCAGGAAGCCGGACTCGTACCGCTCGCGGCCGAGCCTCCGCTCGCCGACGCGGCGGGTGAGGAACCCGGCGAGCAGCGGTACACCGAGGAAGACGACGACGTTCAG
Organism: Streptomyces anatolicus; assembly: GCF_019400875.1. Taxonomy (NCBI): domain Bacteria; kingdom Bacillati; phylum Actinomycetota; class Actinomycetes; order Kitasatosporales; family Streptomycetaceae; genus Streptomyces; species Streptomyces anatolicus. The sequence goes on from NZ_WMBF01000170.1 coordinate 7,021, forward strand.
GGCGATCTTCCACATGGGGATGTCGAGGTGCTCGCCGTCGCCGAGGTGCAGCCACGTCGGCAGCAGATCGAGGTAGAACCAGCCCAGCAGACCGAACGCGATCACCTGGAAGACCGAGTTCAACGCGACGAGGACCGCCGCCGCCTCCCGGTCGCCGCACGCCAGGTCGTTCCAGATGATGACCATGGCGATACAGCGGGCCAGGCCCACGATGATGAGGCCGGTGCGGTACTCGGGCAGGTCGGGCAGGAAGATCCAGGCCAGCGCGAACATGACCGCCGGGCCGACGATCCAGTTGATGACCAGCGACGACACCATGAGTCTGCGGTCGCCCGTCACGGCGTCGAGTCTGTCGTAGCGGACCTTGGCGAGGACCGGATACATCATGACGAGCAGACCGATGGCGATCGGCAGGGAGATGCCGCCGATCTCGACCTCGGCGAGCACGCCGTCGAGGCCGGGGACAAGGCGCCCGAGCCCGATCCCCACGGCCATCGCGAGGAGGATCCACACCGCGAGGTAGCGGTCCAGCGTGGAGAGCTTGGCGACGATCGAGGCGTCCTCGCCGCCACGGGGCGGTGAGCTGGTTCCGGGGTCCGTCGCGGTCATCAGCAGGCCCGCTTCCGGCCGGTCTCCACGGTGGTACGCGCGGTCTCGGCCAGCTCACCGAAGGTGGCGGCAAGCGCCTCGATGATCTCGGGCCGCAACTTGTAGTAGGTGAAGCGGCCGCAGGGCTCGGTCTCCACGATCCCCGCCTCGCGCAGCACACGCAGATGGTTGGAGAGGTTCGTCTGCCGGGCGCCGGTCTCCGCCACGAGGTGGGTGGTGCACAGCGTCTCGTGGGCCAGCAGGGTCACGATCCGCAGCCTCAGCGGATCGGCGATCACCCGGATCAGTTCAGTGTCGGCTGATGTCAGCATGGGCTGATACTGTCACATCAGCGACCAGTGATGCGACCGTCAAACCGCCCGCCGGGACGCACCCCCGCACACCGGGCAAGCCCCGCACACCCAGTAAGCCCGCCAAGCCCGACGCCTAGAGAGGCCTCAGATGCCCGAGAAGCCTTCCGTCCTGTTCGTCTGCGTCCACAACGCGGGCCGCTCCCAGATGGCCGCCGCCTGGCTGACCCATCTGGCGGGCGACCGCGTCGAGGTCCGCTCGGCCGGGTCGAACCCGGGCAGGGAGGTGAACCCGGCGGCGGTCGAGGCCATGCGGGAGGTGGGCATCGACATCTCCGCCGAGACGCCGAAGGTCCTCACCGTCGACGCGGTCAAGGAGTCGGACGTCTGCGTCACGATGGGCTGCGGGGACACCTGCCCGGTCTTCCCCGGCAAGCGCTACCTCGACTGGCGGCTCGAGGACCCGGCGGGCCAGGGCGTCGAGGCCGTCCGCCCCATCCGCGACGAGATCAGGACCCTGGTGGAGGGCCTGATCGCGGAGATCGCCCCGGAGCGCGCCCGAGTCTCATGGCGGGCTGACGAGGGCTGACTGCCGTTCGTCGGCGGCACGTCTCGTCAGCGGCACGTCAGGCGGCACGGCCACCATCGGGCCCGTACCGACGAAGAGGTACCGGATGGTCCGCCGGAACCACCGGTCCGCCGGGACGACCGTTCACCGAGACGAGGGGTGTGCTCGCCATGAGGGAAAGACCCAGAGGCCGGCCGCGCCGGTCGCGCCGGCTCGTGGGACCGCTGGCCGCCGCCGCGCTGATGTGCGGCGCGCTCACCGCGCCCGCGTCCGCGGCGACAGACGCGGACCCGGTCTGCTGGCTGCGGCCCGGTGAGCCGCACAAGGACTGGACCGGGATGAACTTCAGCGGGGACATGTGGTGCGACCTCACCCCCGGCTCGGTCCGCATCCAGTCGCGCTCGACGAGTCCGGTGGTCGGCAAGATGCTCTTCAGCCCGCGCTGGTTCGTGTGCTGGAAGGAGGGCTCCGACTACATGGGCAACAACATCTGGTACTACACCCAGGGCGACCAGATCGTGGCCTCCCCCACCGTCAAGGCGTGGGGTTACATGCCGGCGGTCGCGGTCAAGGCGCCTCAGCACCCCTTCCCCGGTCTCACGCAGTGCCCCTGGTCGTGAGCGGGCCCCGTGCCACCTCTGCCGCCTCCTCGGCCCCTTCGCTTCTCCCCTTCCGGCACATGACGAGCCATCAGGAGTGCACAGTGAAAAGGAGTCCGTCCCTCCCGCGCATCTCGCCCCGCGCGGCCGCCGTCGCCGCGGCCGTCGGCGCGCTGCTGTGCCTGCCCCTGACGGCCACGCCCGCGCGCGCCGACGCACGGGCCACCTGTGCCCTCCAGGAGGGCGTCACACTGCGCGACACCATCGGCAACTCGTTCACCAAGGCGCTGTACTGCGACAACCTTCCGTCGGACGTATACGGCAGGCCCTCTTTCGACGCGCCGATCACCGGCTGGCTGCGCCTCTCGCCGTCCTGGTTCACCTGCTACACCATCGGCCCCAAGGACACCCAGGGCAACAACGTCTGGTACTACACCCAGGGCGACCAGGTCGGTGAGCTGCCCCGCATCAAGGGCTGGGGCAACGTCCCCGCGGAGGTCGTCAGGATCCCCTCCGGCATGTCGCACCCCGTCGCGGGGCTGCCGCGCTGCCCCTGGTACTGAGCGCCCCGGGCCCCCCGCCCCGAACCGTCCTGCCCTGTCCTGTCCTGTCCTGCCCTGTCCTGTCCTGTCCCGATCATTTTTCCGCAGGCGCCCCCAGGCGCGAGGAGGAGTCCCGATGAAGACCGGACGCACGATACGTACGGCAGCCGCGGTGGCCGTGGCCGCCGCCGCGCTGGCGATGTCCGCCGCAGGCCCCGTCGCCGCCCGTGCCCCCGGGGACACGCCGCCGCGACTCAGCGCCGTCGCCATCAAGGACCCCGACGGTGGCGCCCGCCCCGAGGTCGCCGTGGGCGCGACGGGCGCCGAGTGGCGTCTGTGCATGTACCTGGGCGGGCACAGCACCCTCCAGCTGGGGAGTACGGGAGAGGCCGTGCGGCACCTCCAGTGCATCCTCAACGAGGTCTACCGCTATGTGAACGTCCCCGTGAACGGCGTCTTCGAAGAGGTCACCAAGGCGTCGGTCGAGCATCTGCAACGCCAGTTCGCCCTGCCCGTGACGGGTGTGGTGGACGCGGCGACGTGGAGCGCCCTGCACCCCTGAGGAGCCTCCCCGCAACGGCCCGGCCGCCGGGGCCCGGGTCAACTCCTCGGCGGCAGCCGGTGCGAGACGACGTCGTGCAGGGCGCCGTCCGCCACGGTCAGGGTGAAGAACGTACAGAAGGGCTGCCGTCTGCGGTCGGTCGGCGAGCCGGGGTTGAGCAGCCGCAGGCCACCCGGGGCCTGGGAGTCCCACGGGATGTGGCTGTGCCCGAACACGAGGACGTCCAGGTCGGGGAAGCGCTCGGCGCACCGCCGTTCGCGTCCGGTGGCCGCCCCCGTCTCGTGTACGACGCCGAACCGCAGCCCGCCCAGTTCCGCGCGGGCGATCTCGGGGAGGCGCCGGCGCAGTGACGGGCCGTCGTTGTTGCCGTACACGCCGATCAGCCGGCGCGACCTGGACTCGAACAGGTCGAGCGTGGCGTCGTCGATCCAGTCCCCCGCGTGGATCACCACGTCCGCCGCGTCGATGGCCGCCAGAAGATCGTCCGGCAGGCTCTTGGCCCTGGCGGGCACGTGGGTGTCGGAGGTCAGCAGCAGGCGCATGCGCCCAGCGTAAGCGCGTCCGCGGTGGCGAGGGGGCCGAGGCGGCACGTGCGAACGCGCGGTTTCATGAACACTGCGTTCATGAACACTGCAACGCTCCTGGACGTCCTGCTCGACGCGGCCCGCGAAGCCCCTGAGCAGGTCATCGTCCATGTCTGCGGGGACGGCGGCGAAGTGGCCGTCACCTACTCGGAACTCCTCGCCGAGTCCCTGCGGGTCGCGGGCGGCTTTCGCGGCGCCGGGATCGCGCCCGGCACCTGTGTGCCGCTGCTCGCGGAGCGCGGAGAGGACTTCCAGCCGATGTTCTGGGGTGCGCTCGCGGCCGGTCTGGTGCCGGTGCCGCTCGCGCCCGATGCGCGGCGGGTCACTCCCGTGTGGGAGCACCTCGGCCGCCCGCCGGTCGTGGTCGAAGCGTCCTGCGCGGCCGTGGCCGACGAACTTCCCGACGGCGTACGAGTGTTGCGCCTGGAGTCCCTGCGCGAGTGCGCCGCACCGGCGTCTCCCGTCACACCGGCGGCGCCGGACGACGTGGCGTTCCTCCAGTTCTCCTCCGGCAGCACCGGCATGCCCAAGGGCGTCGAGCTGACGCATGCGGCCGTGCTGGCCAACCTGCGGCAGATCGCCGCCGCTTCGGCGCTCACCGAGCGGGACGTCGTGGTCGGTTGGATGCCGTACTTCCACGACATGGGGCTCATCGGCACCCACTTGGCGCCGCTCGCGGTGCGGGCGAAGCAGGTGCGGATCGGGCCCTTGTCGTTCGCGAAGTCCCCGCGTCTGTGGTTCGAGGTGGCCGCCGCCCACCGGGCCACGGTGTTGTCCGCGGCCAACTTCGCGCTCGCGCTCGCGGTCCGCCGGGTCCCCGACGAGGCGCTGGCCTCCCTCGACTTGAGCGCGGTGCGGCTGATGCTGGTGGGGGCCGAGCCGATCTCGGCGTCGGTGTGGCGCGACTTCGCGGCCAAGACGTGTCCGGCCGGTCTCGACCCGCGGGCGGCGACACCCGTCTACGGCCTCGCGGAAGCGACGCTGGCCGTCACCTTCCCGCCGCTCGGCGAGGTCGCCGCTCCGGTGGCGCTGGAGCGCGACGCCCTCAGCCGAGGCCGGGCGGTGGAGACGGAGCCGGGCGGCGACGCCGTGGAGGTGATGGACGTGGGCGTGCCTGTGCCCGGTTGCTCGGTGCGGATCACCGATGACGCGGGCCGTCCCCTCGCCGACTGGCGGGTGGGTCACATCGAGGTCAGCGGTCCCCAGCTCGCGCGGGGCTACCGCGGTCTTCCCGAGGTGACGGCCGAGGCATTCGCCGACGGCTGGCTGCGCACGGGGGACCTCGGTTTCCTGCGGGGCGGCCGGCTGTGCGTCAGCGGCCGCCACAAGGACGTCCTCTTCCTCAACGGCCGCACCTTCCACGCGCCGGACATGGAGGAGGTCGCGGCCGCGACGCCGGGGCTGCCGCCGGGCATCGCGGCGGTCGTCGGCTCGACGGACCCGGTGACCGGCGGCGAGCGGGTGGTGGTGTTCGTGTCCTGGGCCCGCCCGCCGCGCGGCGCCACGAAGGTCCTCGACGAGGTCGCGAGGCGGGTCCGCGGCACGCTGGCCCACGACGACGTGTCGGTGCTCGCCCTGCCGCCCTCCGCCTTTCCCCGCACCACGAGCGGCAAGCTGCGGCGGCGGCTGATGCGTGCCCGCTTCGAGGCGGGCGCCTATCGCTCCGCGAGGTCGGCGACGGCCACGCCACCGGCCGCGACCTCGCCGACCGGCACCTCCTCGCCGTCCGCCCCCACGGCTCCCGCCTCCGCGCGTGGGCCGGTGCGACGGGGCGCGGTGCCCCTCGCGCACGGGGACGTACGACAGGCCGTACGCGAGGTCTGGGCGCAGGTGCTGGCGCTGCCGCCGGCGTCCTTCACGGACCAGGACCGCTTCGTCGAGCTGGGCGGCACCTCGCTCAAGGCCATGGAGGTGCTCGCCGAGCTGGAGCAGACCTTCGACGTCACCTTGAGTCCGGGCCTCATGCGCGAAGGCACCGTCGCCGCGCTCACCGGCCAGACGCCGTCGCGCCCCGGCGTGCGCATCCGGCGCGGCCAGCTCTGGCTGAACGTGGCCGTGTGGCTGCTGCTGGTGCTGGCGCTGGCTCGACCGCAGTGGG
>NZ_WMBF01000171.1:0-12779 GCF_019400875.1 Streptomyces anatolicus
GGCCCCGGCGCGTGCCTCCGCGTGAAGGCCTCCGCTTCCCACGTGCCGCCCAGCGCGGGAGCCAGCCAGCTCCCGGCCGAGGCGCGGAAGTCCTGGACGTCCAGGGCGGCGGCGTTCTCCGGGATCGCGCCGAGGAGCGGGGCGTCCGCCTGGCCCGGGAGGTCCGCCAGATTGCAGCGGGAAGCCAGGTCGGGGACGGCCGGCCAGCTGCCGATGGTGACGCCGAGCTGACGTACGCCGCGTGCCCGCAAGCCCTCCGCCGTGAGCGTCGTCATGTTCAGCGTGCCGAGGCCCGCCGGTGTCACCACCAGGACCGGTGCGTCCAGCAGCCTCGCGGCGTCGGCGAGCGTGCCGCCCTCGTCGTCGAGGCGCACGAGCAGCCCCCCCGCCCCCTCCACCAGGACCAGGTCGTGCTCCGCCGCCAGCTTCCCGGCGGCGTCGGCCACATCGTGCGGACGCACCATCGCCATCCCGGCCCGCCGCGCTGCTGTGTTGGGCGCCAGCGGCTCGGGGAAACGCGCGAGTTCGAGCGTGGTGAGGTCACCGCCCGCGAGCCGCGCCACCTCCTGCGCGTCGCCCGGCTCCCCGGGCGCGACGCCGGTCTGCGCGGGCTTGAGCACCGCCACGCTCCGCCCGGCCGCCACCGCCACCGCGGCCACCGCGGCCGTCGTCACCGTCTTGCCGATCTCCGTGCCCGTCCCGGACACCACGATCACCGTCATGTCAGCCCTCCCTGGCCGCCGCGCACACCGCGCGCGCGATCTGTGCCACGTCGTCGTCGCACGTGATGAACGGCGGCATCGTGTAGATCAGATCGCGGAACGGCCGTACCCACACGCCCTCGCGCACCGCCGCCCGGGTGGCCGCCGCCATGTCCACGGGGTGGTCGAGCTGGACGACACCGATCGCCCCGAGGACGCGGACCTCCCGTACGGAAGCGAGGTCCCCGGCCTCCGCGAGGCCGTCGCGCAGCCCCGTCTCGATCCGCTTGACCTCGGTCGGCCAGTCCTGCCCGAGAAGCAGATCGATGGAGGCACTTGCCACCGCGGCGGCCAGCGGATTGCCCATGAACGTCGGCCCGTGCGCGAGGACCGGCACCTCGCCCCGCGAGATGCCGTCCGCGACCCGCGGCGTGCACAGCGTCGCCGCCATCGTCAGATAGCCGCCGGTCATCGCCTTGCCCACGCACATCACATCGGGGGTGACCCCCGCGTGGTCCGCCGCGAACAGCGCGCCCGTGCGGCCGAAGCCCGTCGCGATCTCGTCGAGGACCAGGAGCACGTCGTGCGCGTCGCACGCCTCGCGCAGCACCCGCAGGTAGTCGGGGGAGTGGAACCGCATCCCGCCCGCGCCCTGCACCACGGGCTCCACGATCACCGCGGCCAGTTCGCCCGCGTGCCGCTCGATCAGCTCGCGCAGATGGTCCGCGTACGTCTCCTCGTACGCCACCGGAGGCGCGTCCGCGAAGACCTGCGTCGGCAGGACCCCCTGCCACAGCTCGTGCATACCGCCCTGGGGATCGCAGACGGACATCGGCTGCCAGGTGTCGCCGTGGTAGCCCCCGCGCCAGGTCAGCATCCGCCGCTTCTCGGGGCGGCCGAGCGAACGCCAGTACTGCAGACACATCTTCACCGCGACCTCGACCGAGACCGAGCCGGAGTCGGTCAGGAAGACATGTTCGAGGCCTTCGGGAGACATATCGACAAGACGTTTCGCCAGCGCCACGGCGGGCTCGTGCGTGAGCCCGCCGAACATCACATGGCTCATCCGGTCGAGCTGGCCGCGCACCGCGTCGTTCAGCACCGGGTGGTTGTAGCCGTGGATCGCGGACCACCACGACGACATGCCGTCGATCAGCTCGCCCGAACCGTCCGCGAGCCGCAGCCGCACCCCGCTCGCCGACTCGACGACCAGCGGATCCTCACGCCCCGGCATCGGACCGTACGGATGCCACACATGGCGACGGTCCAGCTCGCGGAGGTCGCCCAGGGAAAGGTCAGGCATTGGGGGCCAGGTCCGTTCCCGCGCCCCGGCGGCGCACCGCCACCAGGTCCGTGCGCGCCTCGTTGGACTCCGCCGCGGGCTCGCTCGTCCCGCAGGGGCCGCAGCCGCCACCGCCCTCGTGCGAACCGCAGCCCTGGCCCTCGTGGGAGCCGCAGCCCCGCGCCGCGTGCGAGCCGCAGCCCTCCGCCGCGTCAACGCGGTGCTCCGGCAGCGTCACTTCGTCCGTGCCCTCGACCACGAAACCGGCGTCCGCGATCATGTCCAGGTCCGCCTTGCCCGCCTGGCCCTCGCTGGTCAGATAGTCGCCGAGGAAGATCGAGTTGGCGATGTTCAGCGCGAGCGGCTGCATCGAGCGCAGATGGACCTCGCGGCCCCCCGCGATGCGCACCTCGATGTCCGGGCAGACGAAACGCACCATCGCGAGGATCCGCAGACAGCGCTGCGGAGTGAGGTTCCACTCCTTGGCAAGCGGCGTGCCCTCGAAGGGGATCAGGAAGTTCACCGGCACCGAGTCCGGGTCCAGCTCGCGCAGCGAGAAGACCACGTCCACCAGGTCATCGTCGCTCTCGCCCATGCCCGCGATCAGCCCCGAACAGGCCGAGAGCCCCGCCGCGTGCGCCTTCTGGACGGTGTCCACGCGGTCGGCGTAGGTGTGCGTCTTGGTGATGTCGGCGTATGTCGCCTCGGACGTGTTGAGGTTGTGGTTGTACGCGTCCGCGCCCGCACCCCGCAGCCGCTCCGCCTGCCCGTCCGAGAGCAGGCCGAGGCACGCGCACACCTCGACGCCCTCGTTCGCCTCCTTGACCGCCGCGATGGTCTGCGCCACCCGGTCGACGTCACGGTCGGTGGGCCCGCGCCCGCTGGCCACCAGGCAGACCCGCTTGGCGCCACCCGCGACACCGGCCGCCGCGGCCTGCGAGGCCTCGTCGGGCTTCAGCCACGTGTACTTGAGGATCTCGGCCTTCGAGCCGAGCCGCTGCGAACAGTACGAGCAGTCCTCGGGGCACAGGCCCGACTTGAGGTTGACCAGATAGTTGAGTTTCACCCGTCGCCCGAACCACTGCCGCCGTACCTTCCCGGCGGCGGCCACTACGTCCAGGAGATCGTCGTCGGAGGTGGCCAGTACGGCCAGCGCCTCTTCACGGGTCGGCAGCTCGCGCCGAAGCCCCTTGTCCACCAGCGTGTTCAGCAGATCCATGGCGCTGATCCTTACGTACGGCAGGCGCCCCGGCCAAGGAGACTTCGCACAACAGAACCGGTTTGAGGTGTGGGTATTGCCACATACTGGCCAGGTGGCAGGACGGCTAGGGTCTGTGCAATGTCTACAAACAGGCACCCCGCGCCACAGGCGCCGAGCCCGTCCGGCGCCGTGGGCCCGCCGCCCGCGACGCGTGCGCCGTTCGACTGGATCGACGAGCAGGCCCGGCTGCGCGCCGACGCCGGACTCGTCCGCACCCTGCGCCCGCGCGCCGCCGACGCGGGCGGCCTGATGGACCTGGCGAGCAACGACTACCTGGGCCTGACCAGGCATCCGGAGATCATCGAGGGCGCCGCCGAGGCGGCCCGGCGGTGGGGCGGCGGCGCCACCGGCTCCCGGCTCGTCACGGGCTCCACGGAACTCCACGCCGAGCTGGAGCGGGAACTCGCCGAGTTCTGCGGCTTCGAGGCGGCGCTCGTGCTCTCCTCCGGCTACGCGGCCAACCTCGCCGCGGTCACCGCGCTCGCCCCGCACGGCTCGCTGATCGTCTCCGACGCGGGCAACCACGCCTCCCTGATCGACGGCTGCCGCCTCGCGCGCGCCACGACCCACGTGGCGGCGCACGCCGACCCCGCGGCGGTGCGCAAGACCCTGGACGCCCACGACGGGCCCGCCGTCGTGGTGTCCGACACGGTGTTCTCGGTGGACGGCGACGCCGCGCCGCTGGACGAACTGGCGAACGTATGCCGGGAGTTCGGTGCCGGACTCATCGTCGACGACGCCCACGGTTTCGGTGTGCTGGGCGACGGCGGCCGGGGCGCCCCGCACGCCGCCGGGCTCGCGGGGGCCGCCGACACGGTGGTCACCCTCACCCTCTCGAAGTCCTTCGGCAGCCAGGGCGGCGCGGTGCTCGGGCCCGCCAAGGTCATCGACCATCTGGTGAACGCGGCGCGGACCTTCATCTTCGACACGGGACTCGCACCCGCTGCCGTCGGCGCCGCGCTCGCGGCCCTGCGGCTGCTGCGCCGCGAGCCCGAACGCGCCGCGCGGGCCCGTCAGGTCGCCGCCGAGCTGCATCGGCTCCTCACGGCCGAGGGGCTTTCGGCGGTACGCCCCGACGCCGCCGTCGTCTCCGTGCGCGCGCCGTCACCGGAGTCGGCCGTGCGCTGGGCGGCCGACTGCCGGGCCGCGGGCCTGGCGGTCGGCTGCTTCCGGCCGCCGTCGGTGCCGGACGGGATCTCACGGCTGCGGCTGACCGCTCGCGCGGACCTCACCGGCCCACAGATCGCCGATGCCGTACGAGTGATCAGCCGCACCGCGCCCCGATGAGAGGGCCCGGCCCCCGCGCGGGGGCCGGACTCCGCTCACCGCAGGCTGTTGACGAACGTCTCCCAGGGGCCGGGGGAGAAGAGCAGGGCGGGCCCCGCGGTGTTCTTCGAGTCGCGCACGGCCAGCAGGCCGGCCGGCGCTCCGGAGTCGAGCGTGGCAGTCTCGACACAGTTGTTCATTCCATTGCTGCGGCTGCTGCGCTGCCACCGCGCGCCCTGAAGGGTGGTGCTTGAAGGTACGTACCGAGGCATTGCGGTCATGGTGCCTCCTTACGCGCCGGCGCTCAGCCCGGCGATGAAATTCTTTGAGTCCTCGGGAGAAAGCGCCTGTTCCTGAAGGGAGTTGAAGGCCTCCGTGTACGCCTGGAGGTCTTCTCTCCGTTCGAGGTAGAGGCTACTCGTCAAGTGGTCGAGAACGACCACATCCAGATCAGCAATGTTCCGAAAAGAGAACATAACGAAAGGCCCGATGAGGCCCACATGCTCTCCGGAGGAGAACGGCAGCACCTGAAGTCGCACCTGCGGCAACAGCGTCACCTCCCTCAACCTTGCGAGCTGCCCGGCGAAGACCCCCGGCCCGCCCACCGGACGGCGCAAAACCGCCTCGTCCAGGACCGCGCTCAGGCGCAGCGGCGGGTCCGCGCGCAGCACGTCCTGCCGCGCCAGACGCACCTCGACCAGCGAGTCGACCTGCTCGTCGGAGAGCCCGCGCAGCGCGGCCCGGGTCACCGCACGCGCGTACTCGGGAGTCTGCAGCAGGCCGGGGACCACCGAGGTCTCCAGGGTGCGCACCCAGCCGGCCTGCGCCTCCAGGCTGATGTAGTCGCGGTAGGCGGCGGGCAGCAGGTCGCGGTAGGCCTTCCACCAGTGGTGACGCCCCGAACTGCCGGTCTCGTCGGTCCCGGCGAGCGCCACGAGCAGCTCGCTGAGGTGGGGGTCCCGCACCTCGTACGCGTCGAGCAGAAGGCGTACGTCGGGGGCCTTCACGCCGCTGCGGCCGGTCTCGATCCGGCTCACCTTCGACTGGTGCCAGCCCACCTTCGCGGCGGCCTGGCTGCTGGTGAGACCCGCGAGGCCGCGCAGCGCGCGCAGTTCGGCGCCGAGCCGGCGGCGGCGCACCGCGGGGCCGTGCTGCATGTCCGTCTCCTTCCGGACCGAGCCGTCAAGTCTCCCGGCGACAGAGCGGGGGACAGAGGCGACAGTAGAGGAAGTACAGTGCCCGCGCCCAAATACGGTCGGTCGTAGCAGAGTTCACCGCTTCGAGCGACAGATATATGCACATCTCGGTGGATCGCCACCCGTGACCGGCAAAGGAGTGGGACGCTGGCGTGAAGCACCAGTCCGGGGCCGTCCTCGGGTCATCCGCTACGAGTTCGGAGACCGGCCCCGGTGGGAAAGGGACAGCGTCGCCATGGCAGACCACCAGGAAGCATCCGTCACTCTGCCGAGCGATCCCGCCTCGGTCTCCGCCGCCCGGAAATACGTGGCGAACGTCCTTACGGAATGGGGCCTGCCCGGCGATGCCGAGGTGGGGGACACCATCAGACTCATCGTCTCCGAACTGGCGACGAACGCCGTGCAGCACACCCGCGGGCAGTCGCCCACCTTCACCGTGGACGTCGAGCTCAACAGGGACGAGCAGCTTCGCATCGGCGTCACCGACAGCCACCCGCGCTATCCGAAGCGGCTTCCGGCCGCCGTCCAGCAGGACAACGGCCGCGGCATGGTCATCATCCGCTGGCTGACCGCCGAGTGCGGCGGCAGGCTCTCGGTCTGCCCCACCGCAGAGGGCGGCAAGACCGTGTGGATCGCCCTGCCGTGGACGGCGCCCGTCAAGCACCGGCACCGCGACCCCGCGCACTGACCGAGCGGCGCCCCCGGCTCAGTTAGTGCTCGCGGAGCGCCCGAACGCCCCGCGCAGCAGCGCCCGGAAGGAGTCCGCGGCCGCGTTCGGCTCATCGGTGCGATGCACCACGGAGATGGTCCGGCGCAGATCGCCGGGGTCGAGGAGCCGCATCCCGACGGGCGTCGCCGCGGTGCGCGCCACCATCTCCGGTACGACGGCGACCCCGAGCCCCGCGCTGACCAGGGCGCAGACCAAGGCGTAGCCCGGCGTGCCGACCACCACGGAGGGCGTCGCCCCGGCCCGCGCGAGGGCCCGCTCCACGGCCAGCCGGGGCGGGTGGTCGGGCGCCATGCTGATCAGCGGCTGTCCGGCCAGCTCGGCCGGCGCGAGCCGGGAGGTGCCGCTGGTGAGCGCGTGCCCCGGCTGGGTCACCAGGACCAGCTCCTCCACCAGGACCGGCTCGGCCGACACGGCGGCGGGCAGCGGCACCGGTTCGGCGGGCTCGTAGGTGTGGGTGAGGGCCAGGTCGATCTCGCCCGCCGCCACGGCCGCCACGCCGGACGGCGGCTCATGGCCCGTGACGGTCAGCTCCACCTCCGGGTGAGCCCTGCGGAAGGCCGTCAGGACCGGCGGCAGCAGGTGGATGCCCGCCGTCTGGAAGGTGCCCACGCGCAGCCGGCCTCCGGAGAGCCCGGCGAGCCGCGCCAGCTCGTGCCGGGCCCGCTCCATCTCGTCGAGCACCCGGCGGGCGTGGCCCACGAGCAGCTCACCCGCGCCGGTCAGGCGGGCCCCGCGGTGGTGGCGTACGAGGAGGGCGGTGCCCGCCTCCCGTTCCAGTTTGGCCAGCTGCTGGGACAGGGCGGGCACGGTGTAGCCAAGACGCTCGGCGGCCCGGGTGATCGAACCGGCCTCGGAGACCGCGACGAGTGCGGCGAGCCGTGTGGGGTCGTACATGGAGACCGTCCTCCCTCCGGCGTGCGCCTCGGGCCGGGGACGCGGCCTGAACGTCCGCGTCAACGTCCGCCCGGATGTCTGCGTCGACGTCCGCCCAGATGTCCGCCTGAATGTCCGCCTAAACGTCTGCTTAAGGCAGACCCAGGATATTCGACATACCCGCTGAAGGCCTCCGCGCGGCAGGGTGACTCGCATGGACGCACAACTGATCGCCTTCACCGGCGTCGCCGCGGGCATGGTCGTGATGCCGGGCGCCGACTTCACCGTCGTCGTACGCAACGCCCTCGCCTCACGGCGGGCCGGGGTCGCCTGCGCGGTCGGCGTCGCCGCCGGGCTCGTCGTGCACACGGCACTGGCGGTCGCGGGGGTCGCGGCGGTCCTCACGGCCGTCCCCGCGCTCTTCAAGGCGCTGCAAGTGGCCGGTGGGGCCTATGTGCTCTACCTCGCCTTCCGCGCGCTGCTCTCCGCGGCGCGGGCGCGCACCGCGTCGGGCGAGCCTGTGGTGCGGGGCGGCGGTCTGCGCGAGGGCTTCCTCACCAACGCCCTGAACCCGAAGGCGTCGATCACGTTCCTCAGCGTGCTGCCGCAGTTCGTGCCCGACGGCAGCCCCGCGATGCCGAGGACCCTGCTGCTGGCGGCCATCGTCGTGGCGTTCGCCCTGCTGTGGTTCCCGGTGGTGGCCCTCTTGGTCGACCGCCTCGGGGGCCGGCTGCGCAGGCCGCCGGTGGCCCGCGCCATCGAAGCGGGCACCGGCGCCGCGCTCGGCGCACTGGGTGTGGTGCTCCTGCTCGAACCCCTGGTGCCCCTAGTGGCGTGACGCCGCACGGCCGCTCGGGACGCGGCCGTACGGCGGGGCGGGCAGGGTCAGCGGACCCGGCCGTACCAGACGCTCTTGGTCCAGATCTTCTCCAGGCGCACGACGGCCCCCTTCTTGGGCGAGTGCCAGATACGGCCGTTGCCCGCGTAGATACCGACGTGGTAGACGTTGCGGCCCGAGTGGAAGAAGACGAGGTCGCCGCGGGTCCGCTGGGACTTGGTGATGTGCCGGGTCTTGTTGTACTGCGCGGCGGCGGTGCGCGGCAGCTTCTTGCCCGTGCGCTTGAACGAGTACAGCGTCAGGCCCGAGCAGTCGAACCGGTTGGGCCCGGCGGCGCCGTAGCTGTACGGGGAGCCCTTCTTGGACGCCGCGATCTTGAGCGCCTTCGTCCCGTGGGTGGCTGCCTCCGCTTCCGACGTGAGCCCGGGGGCCACGAGGGTGCCGCCTACGACGGCGAGCGTGAGAGCCGATGCGGCACCCGTCCTGCTGAGCAGCGACGGAACGTGATTCAGCGCGGTCATGCGTAACCCTTCGTCAGCCGCCTGTGAAGGATGACCTGTCGGGTTCGGGCAGGCGAAGATGCCCGGCCGCGTCGTGCTCTGCGGCTTCACCCCAAGGGCGTCGTCCGGACTTTCCGGACGGGCCCGCCGTGCTTGGGTCCTCCACTCCTGCCGGTGCACCGATGTCGACCGGTCATCCGGGCGGCGGCAGGACTCGGCGTCCGCCCGGATCGCCCCGCCGCTGTGGCGGAGGCTTGTCGTCGGAAGGGATCTTGACCCGAAAACGACTCGAAAACCGAGTCGAAACGGCGTTTTGTGAGGCTACTCACGACTGACCTGTTCGGGTGGACACTGCCGAATTCGACTCGTCGGCACCTGGTCTGACGAGGTCTCCACCAGCAGCGGAACGGTTCATTCCGCCGTCTTCATACACGCTGTGCGCAACTCTCGACCGCGTGATGAAGGGCCTTTGAATACGCCAACTGGGGTAGCCCGTCTGGTCCGTTTCAAATCGGACCCGGACGTTCCGAAGTGGCGGAGGGCTCGCTCGCGGGCGTGTCGGGGGCGGAGTGCACCTCGCTCTCGCCCCGCTGGTGGATGAGGGCCGGCGCGTCCCGCAAGGCGGTCGCCCGGCCGACCAGGTCGACGACTTCGAGGTGACGGAGGCAACTCAACCTCGGCGCGCGACAATTCGGGCGGCGGCGACAGTTCGGGCGGCGTCCGTGGCGCCGCAGTCACGCCCGATGACGGGTCGCCGAGCAGCACCGGCAGGCACTGGCTGGTATGGCGTGTCCCAGCTGACGGTCATGGGTCGGTCAACGGCTGGTTAACCTCGTTGAAACTCCTCCCAACTACCCTCCCCTCCCACGCCACCAGGGGTTTTCGTAGCGAGGGCGCGCAAGATCGCGCGTATTCGCTGTGTGTTACATCTATACCCGTCGCGGTGGCCGCGGCAGCCGGACCCCGCACGGTTCGGACGAGGACTGTGAGGTGGGACGCGTGCAACTGACCCCGCACGAGCAGGAGAGACTGCTCATCCATGTGGCGGCGGACGTGGCCGAGAAGCGAAGGGCGCGGGGACTGCTGCTCAACCACCCCGAGTCGATCGCCCTCATCACCTCCCACATCCTCGAGGGCGCCAGGGACGGCCGCACGGTCGCCGAGCTGATGTCGTCGGGGCGCAGGGTCCTCACCCGCGACGACGTCATGGAGGGCATCCCCGAGATGATCCACGACGTCCAGGTCGAGGCCACCTTCCCGGACGGCACGAAACTCGTCACCGTCCACGACCCGATCGTCTGACGGGGGTCACGCGCCTCATGCATGCCGCGCCGCACGGCACGGGCCACGGCCTCGTACCCGGAGAGATCCTCTTCGCGGACGAGCCCGTCCCCTTCAACGAGGGCCGCGAGGTCACCCGCCTCCTGGTCCTCAACGCCGCCGACCGCCCCGTCCAGGTCGGCTCCCACTACCACTTCGCCGAGGCCAACCCTGGTCTGGACTTCGACCGCGGCGCCGCGCACGGAAAGCGGCTCAACATCGCCGCGGGAACAGCCGTGCGCTTCGAGCCCGGAATCCCCGTCGACGTCGAACTCGTCCCGCTGGCCGGCAAGCGCGTCGTGCCCGGCCTGCGCGGCGAGACCGGAGGTGCCCTCGATGCCTGAGCTGTCCCGCGCCGTCTACGCCGACCTGTTCGGCCCCACGACCGGCGACCGGATCCGGCTCGCCGACACCGATCTGCTCATCGAGATCGAGGAGGACCGCGCGGGCGGCCCCGGCCGGTCCGGCGACGAGTCGGTGTTCGGCGGTGGCAAGGTCATCCGCGAGTCGATGGGCCAGTCCCGCGCCACCCGCGCCGAAGGGGCCCCGGACACCGTCATCACGGGCGCGGTGATCATCGACCACTGGGGGATCGTCAAGGCCGACATCGGCATCCGGAACGGCCGCATCACCGGCATCGGCAAGTCCGGCAACCCCGACACGATGGACGGCGTCCACCCCGACCTCGTCATCGGCCCGGAGACCGAGGTCCTCGCGGGCAACGGCAAGATTCTCACCGCCGGCGGCATCGACACGCACATCCACTTCATCTCGCCGACCATCGTCGACGAGGCTCTCGCCTCCGGCGTCACCACGCTCTTCGGCGGCGGCACGGGCCCCGCCGAGGGCAGCAAGGCGACCACGATCACCCCGGGCGCCTGGCACCTGGCACGGATGTTCGCCGCCATGGAGTCGAGCCCGGTCAACATCGGCTTCCTCGGCAAGGGCAACACCGTCAACGCCGAGTCCATGCACGCCCAGCTCCGCGCCGGCGCCGTCAGCTTCAAGATCCACGAGGACTGGGGTGCCACACCCGCCGCCATCGACGCCTGCCTGAACGTCTGCGAGGAGACCGGCGCTCAACTCGCCGTCCACACCGACACGTTGAACGAGGCGGGCTTCATCGACGCCACCTTCGACGCGGTCGCGGGCCGTACCCTGCACGCCTTCCACGTCGAGGGCGCGGGCGGCGGGCACGCCCCCGACATGATCACCGCGGTCTCGCTGCCGAACATGCTGCCAAGCTCGACCAACCCCACCCGCCCGCACACCGTCAACACCGTCGAGGAACACCTCGACATGCTGATGGTCTGCCACCACCTCAACCCGGCCGTCCCCGAGGACCTGGCCTTCGCCGAGTCCCGCATCCGGCCCACCACCATCGGCGCGGAGGACATCCTCCACGACCTCGGCGCCATCTCGATCATGTCCTCCGACTCCCAGGCGATGGGGCGCGTCGGCGAGGTCATCATGCGCACCTGGCAGACCGCGCACGTGATGAAGCGGCGCCGCGGCCTCCTGCCCGGCGACACCCGCGCCGACAACCGTCGCGCACGTCGCTATGTCGCCAAGTACACGATCAACGCAGCCGTCGCGCAGGGCATCGACCACGAGCTCGGCTCGGTGGAGAGCGGGAAGCTCGCCGACCTCGTGCTGTGGGACCCGGCGTTCTTCGGCGTCAAGCCGCAGGTCGTCCTCAAGGGCGGACAGATCGCGTACGCGCAGATGGGCGACGCCAACGCGTCCATCCCCACCCCGCAGCCGGTCCTGCCGCGCCGCATGTTCGGCGCGCACGGCAAGGCCCCCGCCCGCAACTCGGTCAACTTCGTCACCCAGTCGGCGCTGGACGACAACCTCCCCGAACGCCTCGGCCTCGACAAGCCCTTCATGGCCATCCACTCCACCCGCGGCCGCACCAAGGCGGACATGCGCGAGAACGACGCGCTGCCTCGCGTCGAGGTCGCGCCCGACAGCTTCGCCGTCACCATCGACGGCGAACTGGTCGAGCCGTCACCCGCCTCCCAACTGCCGCTTGCGCAGCGGTACTTCCTCTTCTGACGGCCCCGAAGACCACTGGCGACGATCACATGTCACGCGCAGCACTCCTCGTCCTGGCCGACGGCCGCTTCCCCGCCGGTGGGCACGCCCACTCCGGCGGCGCCGAAGCGGCCGTCAAAGCGGGCCGCGTCACCGGAGCCGCGAGCCTGGAGGCCTTCTGCCGTGGGCGGCTGCACACCAACGGCCTGGTGACGGCCGCCCTCGCGGCGGCAGCCGCCCTCGGCGTCGACCCCGTCGCCCTGGACGAGGCGGCCGACGCCCGCACCCCCTCGCCCGCCCTGCGGACCGCGGCGCGCCGGCTCGGGCGGCAGATGATGCGGGCCGCCCGCGCCACCTGGCCGCACCCCGAACTCGACGCGCTGGCCCGGCGGTTCCCCAAGGGCGCCCACCAGCCGGTCGTCCTCGGCCTTACCGCCCGCGCCGCCGGGCTCGGGCCCGAAGACGCCGCGTACTGCTCGGCGTACGAAGGGATCAGCGGCCCGGCGACCGCCACCGTGCGGCTGCTGAGCCTCGACCCCTTCGATGCCACGGCGGTCCTCGCGCGGCTCGCCCCCGATCTAGACCGGGTCGCGCGGGACGCGGTGGCGGCGGCCAGACGCGCCGCCGACGAGGGAGCCGATGCGCTGCCCGCGGCTTCGGCTCCGCTGCTGGAGATCGGGGCGGAGGCGCATGCGGCTTGGCCTGTGCGGTTGTTCGCCTCTTAGCGGCGCGCTGTCCTTCCGTACCTGACCTGGGGGCTGCGCCCCCAGACCCC
>NZ_WMBF01000869.1:0-868 GCF_019400875.1 Streptomyces anatolicus
CCGCACCCCCGGCCCCCGCCGCCCTCGCGGCCAAGGTGCGGACGCTGGCCCCGTCGATGACCCGCTCCATGCAGCGCGTCGCCGAGGCCGTCGCGGGCGACCCCGCCGGCTGCGCGGCCCTCACGGTCACCGGCCTCGCCGAGCTGACGGGCACCAGCGAGGCGACGGTGGTCCGCACCGCCCGCCTCCTCGGCTACCCCGGCTACCGCGACCTGCGCCTCGCGCTCGCCGGGCTCGCCGCGCAGCAGCAGTCGGGCCGGGCGCCCGCCGTCACCGCGGACATCGCTGTCGACGACCCCATCGCGGACGTCGTCGCCAAGCTCGCTTACGACGAACAGCAGACCCTCGCCGACACCGCCGCCGCGCTCGACACCGTGCAGCTCGGCGCCGCCGTCGCCGCCCTCGCGACCGCCCGCCGCACGGAGGTCTACGGCGTGGCCGCCTCCGGCCTCGTCGCCCAGGACCTGGCGCAGAAGCTCCTGCGCATCGGCCACATCGCGCACGCGCACTCCGACCCGCACCTGGCCGTCACCAACGCGGTGACGCTCCGCGCCAAGGACGTGGCCATCGCGATCACCCACTCCGGTTCGACGGGCGACGTGATCGAGCCGCTGCGGGTGGCCTTCGAGCACGGGGCCACCACGATCGCGATCACCGGCCGTCCCGACGGGGCCGTCTCGCAGTACGCCGATCACATACTGACCACCTCCACGGCCCGCGAGAGCGAGCTGAGGCCGGCCGCGATGTCGTCCCGTACGAGTCAACTGCTCGTCGTGGACTGCCTGTTCGTGGGCGTGGCCCAGCGGACGTACGAGACGGCGGCCCCGGCGCTCGCCGCCTCCTACGAAGCGCTCGCCCACCGCCACAG
>NZ_WMBF01000172.1:0-12769 GCF_019400875.1 Streptomyces anatolicus
GGGGTGGGCCTGCCTCCGCAGCTTCGGCTCCTCGGCGTCGAGCCCCACCAGGCGCGGCACCAGGTCGTCGAGGAGGACGTCCCGGCCGTAGAGTTCGCTCACGCTCGTCCTCCCCGCTCCGCGTTCATCAGCTGAGCAGTCTCGTCAGGATGGGACCGATGGTCTGCAACAGCCCCTGCGCCGCCGCCGAGTCGGGCGCCGCCGCCAGCTGTTCCCTGATCCGCCGGGCGAGGGCGCGCAGCCTGCCGTCCTGCTGCGGCAGGGCGCCCGTGCGGCGCAGCTCCTCGCTGTCCCTGATGAGCTGGGCGAGCCGCTCGGGGCCCAGGTCGAGGGAGGGTGCCTGGTCGCGGATCGACTCGACGACGTTCATGACGCTGCCGTACGTGACGTTGAAGTCGCCCTCGACGGTACCGATGTGGATGCCGGCGAGGGCCGGTTCCCGGGCCAGATACGTCGAGACGCCGCCACCTTCCGCCACACACCGGCGCCCCTCGGGGGTCAGCGTCACCTGGGCCGCGACGGTGTCACCGCTGAGCGCGAGCAGGCCCGTCCGGCACAGGAAGCGCGCGCTGCCCTCGACGTCGCCCTGGCTGAGCGGGCTGCCGTGGAAGAAGACCTGCTCGGCGACGAAGAACTCCTTCAGGCGCGGCCGATGCCCGGCGCGCTCCTGCTCCCGCGCCCAGTCGAGCAGGGCGTTCTCGGTGTAGCGGTGGAGCGCTCCCACGTCGTGCAGTTCCGCGTCGAGGCGCAGGGCGTGTTCGAGTCCCGCTTCGGTGAGTTCGGCGTCGGGCGGCGGCCGTTCCCCGTCCTCATGGGCGCGGACCAGGCCCCGCTCCTGGAGGGCCTCGACGACCGCGGTGACGCCGAGCGCCGGTTTGTTCTGGTGCCGCCCGAAATCGCCGGTCGGGACCGGCACGTGGGCGCGCCCGCCGCACCGCTCCAGGAGCCACAGCAGCAGGCGTACCTCATAGCGTCCGGGCGCGGCTGTGCTTTGCGTCATCGCGAACCCAACCCCCGTTGGCACAGCGGTGTGTGAAGCGTGTGAACAGTCGAAATTACATCCGATCCCGCTCCGCCACCAGGCCGCCGCGCGCCGTACCGCCCGAAGTGCGCGGGCGGTACGGCGGCGGTGTGTCCGGAACGCCTGGCTGGAACGCCTGTCTAGTACGCCGGCTTCCGGCTGTGGATCAGAACGTCAGCTTCCAGCTGTTGATGTAGCCGGTGTCCTGGGCCGCCACGTCCTGGACGCGGAGCTTCCAGGCGCCGTTCGCGGTCTCGCTGGACGCGTCGACCGTGTAGGTCGCGATGACGTTGTCCGCCGAGTCGCTGCTGCTGGAGTTCTTCAGGCGGTACGCGGTGCCGTCGGGGGCGAGGAGGTCGACGACCACGTCACCGCGCCAGGTGTGGCGGATGTCGACGTCCACCTTGAGGGCGGCGGGGGCGTTGCCGGTACGGCCGGTGACGTTGACGGTGGAGGTCACCGCGGCGCCGTTGTCCGGGATGGTGACGTCGGTGGTGTTCTCGTAGCTGTCACCGGGCGGGACCGGGGTGTCCGTGCCGAGCTGCCAGACCGCGTGGGCGATGGCGTCGCTGTTGCGGTCGAGCGCCGTGTCGTTGATGTTCGACGTCGTGTCGCACGACGAGTGGTAGCAGCGGTCGAAGGCCTGGCCCGCCGTGCCGCCCCACTTCTGCGCCTGGGCGCTGGTCTTGGCGCGCTCGGCCCCGCTGAACAGACCGCCGACGGGGATGCCGACGTTCTTGAACGGGGCGTGGTCGGAGCGGCCGTCGCCCTCGGTCTCGATCTCGGTCGGGACGTTCAGGCCCGCGTAGTAGTCCTTGAAGGTCTTCTCGATGGTCGGGTCGTCGTCGTAGACGAAGTAGCCGGCGTTCGGCGAGCCGATCATGTCGAAGTTCAGATAGCCGCTGACCTTTGCACGCTCCGTGGCGGGGAGGTTGTTCACGTAGTAGCGGGAGCCGACCATGCCGAGCTCCTCGGCGCCCCACCACGCGAACCGCAGGTGCTTGGTGGGCTTGAGCTGCGCGCGGGAGACCGCGAGGGCCGTCTCCAGGACGCCGGCCGAGCCCGAGGCGTTGTCGTTGATGCCGGGTCCCGAGGAGACGCTGTCGAGGTGCGCGCCCGCCATGAGGACCTTGTTCGGGTCGCCGCCCGGCCAGTCCGCGACCAGGTTGTAGCCGGTGGCGCCGCCGGAGGTGAACTGCTGGACGCTGGTGGTGAATCCGGCCGCGTCCAGCTTGCCCTTCACATAGTCGATGGAGGCCTTGTAGCCGGGGCGACCGTGGGCGCGGTTGCCGCCGTTGGCCGAGGCTATGGACTGGAACTGGGTCAGGTGCGCCTTGACGTTGGCGAGCGGGAGGTCGGGCGCGGCGAGAGTGGCGGACGGGGCGGCGGTCGAAGGGGTGGCGGTGGCGAGCAGGCCGCCGATGGCCAGGGTGGCGGCACCGACGGCCGCACGTCTGACGAGCTTCATGTGGGGCTCCGTATTCCGAACAGCGAGGGGGACGGAACGTGCGAAACGCCCCGCGACGCGGGTGCCGCGGGGCGCCTTTGGAGCTGTGCGTTGCCTGATGTTGAAGGTGGTTCGACTCTCCGTCAAGGGCGGAATCCGGTCAGAATACGGTCAGCTGTGTTCGCAATACGGACAAGAAGCGCAAGATTGGGGTACGGACCGGAGAAACACGGGGTGCGGGCCGGAAGGGCAGGCAGTGCGAATCAGAAGAAGACTCCGCAGCGCAGCAGCACATTCGCGTACGGCCGCGACTCCCCGGTGCGGACCACGAGCCGGGCCCCCGCCGAGAGGCGCTTCAGCTCCTCGTGCGGGACGAGATCCAGCGCCGGAAGGCTCTCCCGCAGCAACCGAGCCGCCTCCGGGTTCGCCTCCCGGACCTCGTACGCGGCCGTCCCGCCCTCCACCACCAGCTCGGCGAGCAGCCCGTCCAGTACCTCCGCGAAGGCGGGCACCCCGGCGCGGAACGCCAGGTCCACCACGCGCGGGCCCGCCGGGACCGGCATGCCCGCGTCGCAGACCAGGACCGTGTGGCCGTGGCCCAACTCGGCGAGCGCGCCCGCGAGATGGCGGTTGAGTATGCCGGACTTCTTCACGAGGACGAGGCTTCCGGCGCGTCGCCCGCAACCTCCGCCAGCTCCGCCGCCGTCGGGTACGAGTCCTGCGCACCCTTGCGGGTGACCGCCGCCGCGCCCACCCGCACCGCGTAACCGGCCGCCGTCGCGAGGTCCTCGCCGAGGCCGAGCCGCCAGCCGAGCGCGGCGGTGAAGGCGTCGCCCGCGCCCGTCGTGTCCACCGCGTCGACCTTCGGGCTCGGGACCCGTACGACGCCGGAGCCGTCCGCGGTGAGCGCGCCCGCCGAGCCCAGCGTGATCACGACCGACCGGGGCCCGAGCGCGAGCAGCCCCCGCGCCCACTCCTCCGGACTGTCGCCCGCGTCCTCGCCCAGGATCACCCGCGCCTCGTGCTCGTTGACCACCAACGGGTCGCAGGCGGCGAGGACTTCGGCGGGCAGCGGGACGGGCGGCGAGGGGTTCAGGACGAAGCGGGCGCCGGGCCGCAGCGTGCGGACGACCTCGGCGACCGTCGCCAGGGGGATCTCCAGCTGGCTGGAGACCACGGGCGCCGCCGCCAGGAGGCCGCCCGCCGCGCGGATGTCCGCCGGAGTCAGACGGGCGTTGGCGCCCGGCGAGACCACGATGCTGTTGTCGCCCGACGGGTCCACGGTGATCAGCGCGACACCGGTGGGCGCGCCGCCCACCAGAACGCCGGAGGTGTCCACCCCGGCCGCCCGCTGCGCGTCGAGCAGCAGCGTGCCGTGCGCGTCGTCGCCCACCCGGGCGAGCAGCGCCGTGCGCGCGCCGAGCCGGGCGGCGGCCACCGCCTGGTTGCCGCCCTTGCCGCCCGGATGGACGGCCAGGTCCGAGCCGAGCACGGTCTCGCCGGGCGCGGGGCGGCGCTCCACACCGACCACCAGATCGGCGTTGGCGGAGCCCACGACCAGCAGTTCGAGTTCCGCGTCGCCCGTGCTGCCGGTGTTGTCGTCGTTCATGTGCTGCTTCCTGCTTTCGTACGGTGTCGAGGTGAGGGCGGTCAGGAGAAATTCTTCACGTTCTTCGACGTGACGACCTTCACCGGGACCTTCACCATCCCCCGGACCTTCTTGCCCTGCGCCGCCCGCACCGCGTTCTCCACGGCGATCCTGCCAAGCTCCTTGGGCTGCTGCGCCACCGACGCGTACAGCGTGCCCGCCTCGACCGCCTTGAGGCCGTCGGGGGTGCCGTCGAAGCCGACCACCGGGACGGACGCGCCCGCCTTGTTGCCGAGTGCCTTGACCGCGCCGAGCGCCATCTCGTCGTTCTCGGCGAAGACGCCGCCCACGCCCTTGTTCGACTGGAGGAGGTTCGTCATCACGTCCAGGCCCTTGGTGCGGTCGAAGTCCGCGGGCTGCCTGGCGACGACCTCGATGCCGGGGTACGCCTTGATGCCCTCGGCGAAGCCCTGCCCGCGCTCACGGCTCGCGGAGGTGCCCGGCGTGCCCTGGAGGACGACGACCTTGCCCTTGCCGCCCAGCTTCTCGGCGAGGGTCCTGGCCGCGAGCCTGCCGCCCGCCACGTTGTCGGAGGCGACAAGCGTGGCCGTCTCCGCCTTGTTCACACCGCGGTCGGCGGCGACCACGGGGATGTCCTGCTTGTTGGCGCCGCGCACGGCCGGGCCGGCCGCGTCGGAGTCCACCGGGTTGACGATGATCGACTTCACGCCCTCGCCGGTGAAGTTCTGCAACTGGTTGGTCTGCTGGGAGGCGTCGTTCTGCGCGTCGGTGACGGTCAGCTCGACGCCCGCCTTCTCGGCCGCCGCCTGGGCGCCCTCCTTCATCTGCACGAAGAAGGGGTTGTTGAGCGTGGACAGTGACATGCCGACCTTC
Organism: Streptomyces anatolicus; assembly: GCF_019400875.1. NCBI lineage: Bacteria > Bacillati > Actinomycetota > Actinomycetes > Kitasatosporales > Streptomycetaceae > Streptomyces > Streptomyces anatolicus. Next base: position 4,951 of record NZ_WMBF01000172.1, read on the forward strand.
GTCGACGTGCCCGAGGAGCCCGAGTTGAAGAAGGAGACCGCGCCGACGACGGCCGCCACGACCACGGCGGCCACCGCGTACTTCGCCGCCTGCGGCCCCTTGCCCCGTATGCCCCCGGCCGTACCCGACGAGGCGCCCGGAGTCGCCCCGGCCCGCCTGCGCAACGTGTCCAGGAGGACCGCCAGCGCGATGACGACGCCGATCACGACCTGCTGCCAGAACGCCGACACGGAGAGGAGGTTGAGGCCGTTGCGCAGCACCGCCAGGATCAGCGCCCCGATGAGCGTGCCGGACGCCTTGCCGACGCCGCCCGCCAGGCTCGCGCCGCCGATGACGACTGCGGCGATCGCGTCGAGCTCGTACCCCTGAGCGGCCTGCGGCTGCGCGGAGACGAGACGGGAGGCGAGCACGATGCCCGCGACGGCGGCGAAGAGGCCGGAGAGCGCGTAGATGACGAGCTTCTGGCGCTTGACGCGCAGGCCCGAGAGGCGGGCCGCTTCCTCGTTCCCGCCGATCGCGTACATGGAGCGGCCGATGAAGGTGCGTCCGAGCACGACGGCCGTCACCAGGCCCATCACGACCATCACGATCACCGGGACCGGCAGCCAGCCGCCCACCGTGTCACCGAGGTGCGAGACCGAGTCGGGGAACGCGATCGGGCTGCCCTGCGAGATCACCAGGGAGAGGCCGCGGGCCACCGAGAGCATCGCGAGCGTCGCGATGAACGGCGGGAGCTTCCCGTACGACACGAGCAGGCCGTTGACGAACCCGCACGCCATGCCCGTGGCGACCGCGAGGACGACCGCGAGCCAGACCGGCAGCCCCTCCGAAGTCGCCGTCCAGGCAAGGACGGTGGCCGAGAGCGCGGCGACCGAGCCGACCGACAGGTCGATGCCCGCCGAGACGATCACGAACGTGACACCGAACGCGAGGATCGCGGTCACGGCCGCCTGCACACCGACGTTCAGCAGGTTCTGCGTGGTCAGGAAGTCGCCGGAGAGCAGCGACATCGCCACGACCAGGACGATCAGGGCGCTCAGCGCGCCGTTGTCGAGCAGGACGCGGCGGAGCGTGGCCGCACCGCCCGCGCCGCCCGCGTCACGCTTCACGGTTTCAGTGGCCACGGGAGCCCTCCGCTTCTTCTTCGTTGCGTACGTTCGTCTCGCTCATCCCATGCGCCCCGTCGGCCGGGACCGCCGTGCTCACGGCGAGCGCCATCACCGCGTCCTGGGTCGCCTCGTCGGCGGTCAGCTCACCGGCGATCCGGCCCTGCGCCATGACCAGGACCCGGTCGCTCATGCCGAGCACCTCGGGCAGGTCGCTGGAGATCATCAGGACCGCGTGCCCGGACGCGGTCAGCTCGTTGATCAGCTGGTAGATCTCGACCTTCGCGCCCACGTCGATGCCGCGCGTCGGCTCGTCGAGGATCAGCACCTTGACGTCCGCGAGCAGCCACTTGCCGATGACGACCTTCTGCTGGTTGCCGCCGGAGAGCGTGCGCACGTGCTGGCCGAGCCCGGCCATGCGCACCTTCAGCTGTTCGGCGATCCGGGCGGCGTCCCGCTCCTGGCCCTTGAGGTCCACGAGCCCGGCGCGGGTCGCCGACCGCAGCGTCACCAGGCCGAGGTTCTCCCGCACCGACGCGTCGAGGAGCAGGCCCTGGCCCTTGCGGTCCTCCGGTACGAGGCCGATGCCCGCGCCCATCGCGGCGTTCACGTCATGCCGGGGCAGCCGCTCGCCGCGCACGCCGACGCTGCCCGCGTCGTACGGGTCGGCGCCGAAGACCGCACGCGCCACCTCGGTGCGCCCCGCGCCGACGAGCCCCGCGAGGCCGACGACCTCACCGGCCCGCACCTCGAAGCTCACGTCGTGGAAGACGCCGTCGCGGGTGAGCCCCTGGACCGAGAGCAACGGCGGCCCGGTGTCGGGGCGTTGGCGCGGATACTGCTGCTCGATGCTGCGGCCCACCATGAGGCGCACGAGTTCATCCTCCGGGGTGGAGGCGGGCACCTGGCGCACGCTGCGGCCGTCCCGAAGGACGGTGACGCGGTCGCCGAGCGCGGCGATCTCCTCGAGGTGATGGGTGATGAAGACGATGCCCACGCCGTCCTCGCGCAGGGTGCGCACGATGGCGAAGAGCTTGTCGACCTCCTCGGAGGTGAGCACGGCGGTCGGCTCGTCCATGATGAGCACGCGCGCGTCCAGGCTCAGCGCCTTGGCGATCTCGACCATCTGGAGCCGGGCGATGCCCAGTTCACGCACCTTGGCGCGCGGCGACACCCGCACGCCGACCCGCTGCAGCAGCTCCTCGGCGTCCGCCTCCATCTTCTTGCGGTCGACGAGTCCGAAGCGGCGCGGCTGGCGCCCCAGGAAGATGTTCTCGGCGACGGTGAGGTCCGGGACGAGGTTGAACTCCTGGTAGATGGTGGCGATGCCGAGCCGTTCGGCGTCCTGCGCGCCGTGGATGCGTACTTCCTTGCCGTCCACGACGATGCGGCCGCTGTTGGGGCGGTAGGCCCCGGAGAGCATTTTGATCAGGGTGCTCTTGCCCGCGCCGTTCTCGCCGAGCAGGACGTGCACCTCTCCGCGCCGCAGATCGAAGTCGACGGAGTCGAGCGCGACGACCCCGGGGAACGTCTTGCGGATGCCTTCGATGCGCAGCAACTCGGCCTGGTCGCTCACGGGTTGCTCCTTCGTACGGAGGTCTCCTCGCCGGCGCCCTCGCCGCACGAGCGGCGGACGACGAGGCGGGCGGGCAGGGTCACGGACCGCGGGCTCCTGCCCTCGATCCGGTCGATCAGGGCGCGTACGGCGGCCCGGCCCAGGTCGCCGGTCGGCTGGGCGATCGCGGTGACCGGCGGATCGGTGTGCACGAACCACGGGATGTCGTCGAAGGCCGCGAGCCCGATGTCGTGCGGGACGCGCAGGCCGTGCGCGCGGATCGCGTCGAGGGCGCCGAGCGCCATCAGGTTGTCGGCGGCGAAGACGACCTCGGGCGGCTCCGGCAGGGCGAGGAAGCGCTCGGTGGCGCGGCGGCCGCTGTCGGCCTGGAAGTCGCCCTGGCCGATATAGGCGGCGGGCAGGGCGATGCCGTGCTCGCGCAGCGCGTCGCGGAACGCCTCGACGCGCTCGCTGCCGGTCGTGGTGGCGGCCGGGCCCGCGATGATCGCGAGCCTGCGGTGGCCGAGGCCGTGCAGATGGGCGACGAGGTCGCGCACGGCCCGCCGCCCGTCGGAGCGGACGACGGGGACGTCCACGCCGGGGATCCACCGGTCCACGAAGACCATGGGGGTACCGGCGCGCACGGCGTCGAGCATCAGCGGGGAGCCGCCGTCGGTGGGGGAGACGAGCAGCCCGTCGATCCGCCGGTCGAGCAGGGTCCGCACGTGGTGGTCCTGCAGCTCGGGCCGCTCGTCGGCGTTGCCGATGATCACGCTGTAGCCGAGCGCGCGCGCCGCCTCCTCGACGGAGCGGGCGAGCTCAGTGAAGTACGGATTGAGTACGTCGCTGATGACCAGGCCGAGGGTGCGGGTCTGGTCGGTGCGCAGGGAGCGGGCGACGGCGTTGGGCCGGTAGCCGAGCGCCTCGACGGCGGCGAGCACGCGGGCGCGGGACGCGGCGCTGACCGAGGGGTGGCTGTTCACCACGCGCGAGACGGTGGCGACGGAGACGCCTGCCTCGGCGGCGACATCCTTGATGCTCACGGAGCCCGAGCTGGGAGCCATCGTCGGTCCACCTCCTTGTGGAATCGATTACACGGAGGATTGGAATCGATTACACGGGGGTGTGGCAAGGGGGTGACGGGCCCGGTGGGGCGAGTGAGACCTGATCGTGATGAAGGCAGGGATGATGTCGGGGATGCGGGCGGAACGGGGGAGCGGGTGGCTCAGGCAGGCTGGAACGGCACCGTCAGCCAGGGACTGTCCGGGTCCGACGTCAGCGCGCGGTGCGCGTGCAGTACGTCCGTGTACCAGGAACCGAACGACTCCTCGTCGAAGTGGAGACAGCGGCCCAGGATGTACCCCGCCGAGAACTCCTCCCACGAGCCGTACGCGGACCGCGCGGCGTGCGAGGTCCGCTCGATGGCCGCGCGCAGCTCCGCCTCGGTCGCGTACCGGGCGCCGCGCCCCCAGCGGGCCATCTTGGAGGCGCGGCCGATGTCCCAGGCGGCGACCGTGCGGACGAAGCCGTCGGGCGGCAGCAGCTCGTCCGCGCGGAACCGGGCCTCGTACCGCAGGACCTTCCCGACCAGATCGCGCATGGCGGCGACGAAGTCGTCCAGTTCGGGGTCGTCACCCGGCCGGTGCGGGGTGTCGGGGCCGCCCGTCTCCACGACGCGGTTGCGCAGCGTCACCTCGACGCACTCCCGCCACCGCTCCGGGTCGAGCCGCGGCCCGACCTCGGCAAGCACCGCGAGCCGGGCGCCGAGGACGAAGTCCCAGTACCAGGGGCTGACTTCGCGGGTGAGCAGCCGCTCCTGGGTGGCCAGCCACTGCTCGCGGCCGCGCACGCCCCAGGACTCGGCGAGGCGGTCCACCTCGTTGTGGTGGCCCGCGCCGTGCCAGTCGAGCGTGTTCCACGGGTCGCCGTTGGCGAAGCACAGGTGCGCGCCGCAGGCGAGGCCGTGCAGCAGCGGGCCCGGCTCGGGCGCTCCCGTGCGACGGGTCTCGATGCGGTCGCCGAGGGTGCCGTCGCGGTGGTGGCGCTCGTGCAGGTCGGCCCAGACCTGCCGCTCCTCGTCGGTGGTCAGGTAGTACTGCTCGCACGGGGTCGCCGCGTTGACCACCAGGATGTCCACGTCGTCGGGGCAGCCATCGGCGAGCGCGCCGAGCGTCACGAACTCGTAGACGACGGCGGGGTGCGGGCGCGGCAGCAGCCCCGCGGTGTACACCTGCGCCGCCTTGCGGCCGTCCGGCAGATCGACGGTGAGCAGCGGGCTCGCGTCCGCGCCGGGCTCCTTCTCGTGCAGCGCCACCGGCCGGTACAGGCCCGCGACGGCGACGGCCCGCAGATAGGTGTACGCGTCGTCGGCCTCGCGGAGTTCGTACAGGTGCTCTTCGAGGTCGGCGGGCGCCTGCCACCGGCTGCCGTCCTCCGGCGCGGGGACGAACGGGAAGATCTCGTCGTGGAACTCGTCCTCGGCGTCGGCTGCCGCGTGCATGGTCGTTCTCCGCTTTCGGGTCCGTCTTCGGGGTCGGCTGTTCCGCGTGGGCGTACGTACTCACCTACGCAGGTGCTGCACCTGCTGCACGCGAATGGATCTTGCACCCTACGCGGAGACCTCGAACCGCAGCGACTTCAGGCCGTTGATGAAGTGCGACACCAGCCGGTGCGGAGGCGCCGCGAGCCGCAGCCGGGGCAGGGCGCGGGCCACCTCCTCGTAGAAGACGCGCAGTTGGAGGCGGGCGAAGTGCGCGCCCAGACAGACGTGCGGGCCCTCGCCGAACGCCACATGGGGGTTGGGCGAGCGGGACAGGTCGAGGCGGTGCGGGTCGGTGAAGACGCGCTCGTCGTGGTGGGCGGAGGCGTGGAAGACGACGACCTTGTCACCGGCCGTGATCGGCGTCCCAGCGAGGTCGGTGTCGCGGGCCGCGGTGCGCCGGAAACTGAGCACCGGCGGGTGCCTGCGCAGCAGTTCTTCCACGGCGGTGCCGGTCGCGACCGCCCCGCCGCGCAGCCGCTCGTACTCGCCGGGGCTCTCGGCGAGCGCGAGCAGCCCGCCGGGTGCGGCGCTCCGCACGGTGTCGTTGCCCGCGACCGTGAGCAGGAAGAAGAACATCTCCAGCTCGGGGGAGTCGAGTTCGGCGTCGGTGGCGAGGGTCGTCAGGATGTCGTCGGCGGGGTGGGCGCGCTTGTGCGCGGCCAGTGTCCGCGCGTAGTCGAACATGTCGCGCAGCATCGCGGGTGAGCGGGGGTCGAGGGGCGCGCCGTCGGGGCCGTGCGCGGTCGGTGCGGCCTCGTCGGGGTCCTGGTAGCCGATGACGCGGCGCGTCCAGTGGAGCAGGAGGCCGCGGTCGTCCGGGGGGACGCCAAGGAGGTCGGCGAGGTTGAGGAGGGCGTAGTCGTCGGTGACGGCGGTGACGACATCGAACGTGCCGTCGCCCGCGTGGGCCTGCGCCAGGGCCTCGGCGAGGAGGGTGCGGGCGCGGTCGCGTGCTGCCGCCTCGAAGCGTTCCACCCGCCTTGGTGTGAAGGCGCGGCTCACCAGTCTGCGCAGTCGGCCGTGGGCGGGCGGGTCCTGATTGAGCATCATGCGGCGGATGAACGGCAGGTCGGCGGGGGCGGGGTCGCGGATCTGGGTGGCGCCCAGATGGGAGGAGAAGGTGACGGGGTCCTTGAGGACGCGGACGACGTCGGCGTGCCGGGTGACGGCCCAGAACCCCGGCCCCGGGGGCCAGCCCAGCACGGCGTGTTCCTGCTGCCAGGCTACGGGGTGGTGGTCGCGCAGGGTGCGGTAGTGGTCGTGGGGTGTGCCGGTCGCGTAGAGGCGCGGGTCGAATACGTCGGGGACGCTTGTTCCAGGGCGGGGTGCGGTCATGCGCCGGGGGCTTCGGGGTCGGTGTCTGCGGGGGCCGTGTCCGTTGGGCTTGGTGGCCGTGGCTGACTGCCGGTCGTGGTCCGTCCTCGCGCAGTTCCCCGCGCCCCTGACGGGGCGCTGTCGTCGCCTGTGCTTCTTGGTGCCTTGTTCGTGCCGCCCATGCCTGCGGGGGCTGTGTCCGTTGGGGCTGGTGGCTGTGGCTGAGTGCCGGTCGTGGTCCGTCCTCGCGCAGTTCCCCGCGCCCCTGATGGGGCGCTCTTGTCGCCCGTGTTCCCTGGCGGGGCGCTGTCGTCGCCCGTATTGCCTGGCGGGGCGCTCTCGTCGCCCGTACTTCTTGCTGGCCTGTCCGTGTCGCCCGTGCTGGCATGGCCCAGGGGCCCGCCATCCGCTCGCAAGAAGTCCTCCAGCGTGCGGATCAGTTCGAGGGGGGTTTCGTCCATCGCGTAGTGGCCTGCGCCCGGCAGTTCCGTCAGTTCGCCCTGGGGGTACGCCCTCAGCCATGTGCCCCGCATCAGGTCCGCCGAGAGAGCCGGGTCCAGCGCGCCCGTGATGGCCAGCGCCGGTACCGGTGAGCCCGTGACCTCGGCGTGGAAGTCCTCGCCCGCCCAGGAGTCCAGCCAGGCCCGGAACGCCTTGGCGTCGCTGACCGTGAGGGAGCGGGTCACCATGCGGTCCAGCCAGGCGCCGGGGCGTACGCCACCCGTGGTGAAGTCGATGATCGCGCGCCGGGCCGCCGGGGAGTGCGCGGCGGAGGTGAACAACTCCTTCTGTTCGGAAGAGAGTCGTAGCCCTGTGGCCGGCACGGGCGACACGCCGACCAGGCGGCGCACCCGGCGCGGGGCCAAGGCCAGGACCCGTTGGGCGACGCTGCCGCCCATCGAGTGGCCGACCAGCGAGAACCGCTCCCAGCCGAGCTGGTCGGCGAGGTCGAGGACGTCGGCCGCGCCCTCACCCGTCGTGTACGAGCCGACCGCGTCCTTCGCCTCGCCGTAGCCCCGCAGGTCCACCACCGCGTACTGGAACGCGTCGGTGTCGAGATCGGCGAGCACGGGGTCGTACGCCGAGCGGTCGGCGAACCAGCCATGGACCGCGATCACCTTGTGCGGGCCTTCGCCGAGCAGGGTGCGGGGGAGTTGGAAGGAGGCCACATCGACTCCGATCGCCGGCACGGTCCGGGCGACACCGGTCGGCGCCGGCCCGCGACCACGGTGGCCCCAACCCCCGCGCCGCGCAAGGGCGCCCCAGTGGCGGCGGGCGGGGGAGCGGGCCGCGCTGCGGGGC
>NZ_WMBF01000173.1:0-12767 GCF_019400875.1 Streptomyces anatolicus
GGGGACGAGGTGTCAGGGGTGGGGCCGTCCGGCGTCCGTTACCGACCTGGTCCGATCGCGCGCCCAGCGGCTGATCGGCGCAGAGTGATGGCCCGATACGACTATCGTCACAGGTCAGTGACCTCACTCACCAGCAGCCCAGTCACTGTTACGAGAATGGGATGATGTCAGGCATGAAGGGACGAGTCCTTGTCGTCGACGACGACACCGCACTGGCCGAGATGCTCGGGATTGTGCTGCGTGGTGAAGGTTTTGAGCCGTCGTTCGTAGCTGATGGCGACAAGGCGCTGGCCGCTTTCCGGGAGGCCAAGCCCGATCTTGTGCTGCTCGACCTGATGCTGCCGGGGCGCGATGGTATCGAGGTGTGCCGCCTGATCAGGGCGGAGTCCGGGGTGCCGATCGTCATGCTCACGGCCAAGAGCGACACCGTGGATGTGGTGGTCGGTCTGGAGTCGGGGGCGGATGACTACATCGTCAAGCCGTTCAAGCCGAAGGAGCTGGTGGCCCGGATCAGGGCGCGGCTGCGGAGGTCGGAGGAGCCCGCGCCGGAGCAGCTCGCCATAGGTGACCTGGTCATCGATGTGGCGGGGCACTCCGTGAAGCGGGACGGGCAGTCGATCGCGCTGACGCCGTTGGAGTTCGATCTGCTGGTGGCGCTGGCGCGCAAGCCGTGGCAGGTGTTCACGCGTGAGGTGCTGCTCGAGCAGGTCTGGGGCTATCGGCACGCGGCGGACACCCGCCTGGTGAACGTGCACGTGCAGCGGCTGCGCTCCAAGGTCGAGCGGGACCCGGAGCGGCCGGAGATCGTGGTGACCGTCCGGGGCGTCGGTTACAAGGCCGGACCGAGCTGACATGTCCCGGGACAGTTCCTCCTCGGCGCCCGGCGGTCCGGGGGCTCGTTCGGGGCGGACTGGACCGGCGCGGCGCGCGTCGCGGTTCGGGCGGCTCGTCGACGGCGGGCTGCTGTTGCAGGGCGGGGTGCAGGGCAGCCCCGTGCTGCGGCTCTTCGTGCGCTGGGTGCGCCGCCCGCTGCTGCCCGCCGTGCGGCTGTGGCGGCGCAATATCCAGCTGAAGGTCGTGGTCACGACCTTGCTGATGTCGCTCGGCGTGGTTCTCATGCTGGGTTTCGCCGTCCTGAGTTCGGTGAACAACGGCCTGCTCAAGGCCAAGGTGAAGGCGTCGCAGAGCCAGGCCGACGGAGGGTTCCGGGCGGCGCAGGACAGTGTGAACGCGGCGCGGCAGAGCACGGAGCAGGGGCAGGGCCAGGGGCCGGACGGCAGCACGGTCGACGGGCGGAACGCCGCCGTGTGGATGTCCGACCTGGTCGAGCAGCTGTCCAGCGGCGGGCAGAACGCGTTCGCGGTGGTGACGCTGACCTCCACGAGCGACGCGGGGAGCGTGCGCGGTTCGCGGGCCTCGGGTGGCGTGGAGCCGATCCTGAGCGTGCCGGAGGAGTTGCGCGCGCGGGTCGACAAGGGCACGGAGGTCTTCCAGGCCAATACGCGCATCGAGTACGACGACGGGCGTGAGGCCCAGCCGGGTCTGGTGATCGGCAAGCGGCTGAACGACCTCAACGGCGACCCGTACCAGCTCTACTACCTCTTCCCGCTGACGCAGGAGGAGGAGTCCCTCAACCTGGTCAGGACCACTCTGGCGACCGCCGGGCTCTTCGTCGTGGTGCTCCTGGGGGCCATCGCCTGGCTGGTGGTGCGCCAGGTGGTCACGCCTGTCCGCATGGCGGCGGGCATCGCCGAGCGACTTTCCGCCGGGCGCCTTCAGGAACGTATGAAGGTGACCGGTGAGGACGACATCGCGCGGCTCGGTGAGGCCTTCAACAAGATGGCGCAGAACCTCCAGTTGAAGATCCAGCAGTTGGAGGAGCTGTCGCGGATGCAGCGGCGGTTCGTGTCGGACGTGTCGCATGAGCTGCGTACGCCGTTGACGACCGTGCGGATGGCCGCGGATGTGATTCATGAGGCGCGGGTGGACTTCGATCCGGTGACCGCGCGATCGGCGGAGTTGCTAGCCGATCAGCTGGACCGGTTCGAGTTGCTGCTCGCGGATCTGCTGGAGATCAGCCGGTTCGACGCGGGGGCGGCGGCGCTGGAGGCGGAGGCGATAGATCTTCGCGAGGTCGTCCGCAGGGTTGTCGGGGGCGCGGAGATGCTCGCCGAGCGCAAGGGCACGCACATACGGGTCGTCGGGGATCAGCAGCCCGTGGTCGCCGAGGCGGATGCCCGGCGCGTGGAGCGGGTGCTGCGCAATCTCGTGGTCAACGCCGTGGAGCACGGCGAGGGCAAGGACGTCGTGGTGCGGCTCGCCGCCGCGGGCGGCGCGGTGGCGGTCGCGGTGCGGGACTACGGAGTGGGGCTCAAGCCGGGCGAGGCGACCCGGGTGTTCAGCCGTTTCTGGCGGGCGGATCCGGCACGCGCACGTACCACCGGTGGTACGGGGCTCGGGCTCTCCATCGCTCTTGAGGACGCGCGGCTGCACGGCGGGTGGCTTCAGGCGTGGGGGGAGCCGGGGGGTGGTTCGCAGTTCAGGCTCACGTTGCCGAGGACGGCGGACGAGCCGCTGCGGGGCTCGCCGATTCCGCTGGAGCCCGATGACTCGCGGCGCCACCGCGGGCTGAACGACGCGGGGCTGCCGCTCGGCGGGGGGAACAAGTTGGCGACCGTCCCTGCGCAGGCGGCCGCGGTATCCGAGAAGGCGTCGCCGCCTGTGCCGGCGAAGGGGCCGATAGCGCCCCGGCTCGCGCGGACGGGGGCCGTGGATCTGACGGCGCTGCCCGGCAACGGGGCGCGGGTCGTGTCGCGCCGGGCGCCGGACGATGAGGTTTCTGCCGAGGGGCGGGAGGGCGCGGAGTCTGCCGCGCCGCAGCAGGAGACCGAGTCACAGGAGCCACAGCGGGCGCAGGAGCCACGGCAGGCGCAGGAGGCGCAGGGGTCACAGGCGCCACCGCGGACCCAGGAGTCACAGGCGCAGTCGCGGCCAGGAGCCGGAGGCGGCGCGTGAGGCCGAGGCGGGTTCGGCGAGGGAAGGGGAGAGTGCTCGTGGGCGCTGAGCGGGAGAGGCGCGGCCGTCGGGCGCGCCGCGGGCGTCCGCTGCGTACGGGACTGCTGCTGGGCGGCTGCGGGGTGCTCCTGGCCGGCTGTGCCTCGATGCCCGACAGCGGCAATCTGAAGTCCGTCGACGCCTCACAGCGGCCGGACTCGCAGTCGCAGGTCCGGGTCTACGCGATGCCGCCCCGCGAGGGCGCCCTGCCCGTGGAGATCGTGCAGGGCTTTCTCGAGGCGCTGACCAGTGATGATCCGCAGTTCGCGATGGCGCGCAAGTATCTGACCAAGGAGGCGTCGAAGGAGTGGGATCCGGAAGGCTCCACGACGGTGCTCGCGGATGGCCCGAACACGGATGCGGGCAACGCGGGTAACGACGCCGACGGCAGCCGCCGCTTCTCGCTCACCGGGCAGCAGGTCGCGACGGTGGACAAGCAGCACGCGTACCGGCCCGAGGAGGCGTCCTACAGCCAGTTCGTGCATCTGAGCCTGGTGGGCGGCCCGGGCCGCAAGGAGTGGCGCATCGACAAGCCGCCGCCGGGTGTGGTGCTCGGTGAGTCGGACTTCCAGCGCATCTACCGCTCCGTCAACAAGTACTACTTCGCGGGGCCCTCGGGGACGGGTGCGAGCGGGCAGACGGGTCTGGTCGCCGATCCCATCTACATACGTCAGCGGATCGACCCGCTGACGCAGACGGTGAAGGCGCTGCTCGAGGGGCCGACCAACTGGCTGGACCAGGTGGTGGATTCGCGGTTCCGCAGCGGTACGCGGCTCAAGAACCCGAACGAATCGCTGACGCCGGACGACCAGAACCGGCTGACGGTGCGGCTGAACAGCCAGGCCGACGACGCCAGTCAGACGCGTTGCCGCGAGATGGCGGCGCAACTGCTCTTCACGTTGCAGGACTTGACGCCTTCGGGGGTCGAGCAGGTGACGTTGCAGCGTTCCAACGGTTCGATGCTCTGTGTCCTGAGCCAGAGCCACGCCGAGAGTGTCGCGGCGCATCGCAGCGCGGTCCGGCCGGACTACCAGTACTTCGTCGACGAGGAGCACCGGCTGGTCCGGATGCCGGCCAACGCCGGGAGCACCGCCGATCCGGAGCCGGTGAACGGCATCCTCGGCACCGGTGACCAGCCGCTGCGCTCGGCGGCGGTCTCGCGCGACGAGAAGCGCGCGGCCGGGGTGTCGCTCGACGGGAAGGCGCTGTACACGGGGTCGTTGGTCCTTGAGGACACGCTCGGCAAGCCGCAGGTGCGCAGCAAGGCCAAGGCGGAGGAGGACCGTCTCTCCACGCCCAGTTGGGACGGCAGGGGCGACCTGTGGGTGGCCGACCGGGATCCGAAGCGGCCCCGGCTGCTCTGGCTCGACAAGGGCGAGGGCAAACCGGTCGAGGTCGAGGTGCCCGGGCTCGACGGGCGTATCGAGTCGGTGCGGGTGTCGGCCGACGGCGTACGGATCGCACTGCTGGTCGAGGGGAAGGACGGCAAGACGTCCCTGTGGATCGGCCGGGTCGAGCGGGGCGAGGGTGAGCGGCCCTCGATCTCGGTGCTCGATCCCACCCCGGCGGCGCCTCGGATGGAGGAGGTCACGGCCATGTCGTGGGCGGGCGGCAGCCGCCTCGTGGTGGTCGGGCGCGAGTCCGGCGGGGTGCAGCAGATGCGGTACGTGCAGTGCGACGGGTCGGTGCTCTCGGGCACCACGCTGCCTGGTCTCACGGGCGTCAAGGAGATCGCGGCGTCCGAGAGCGAGCAGCAGCCTCTGGTGGCGCACTCGGACGACGGGATCGTGCGGCTGCCGACGGGGTCGCAGTGGCAGACGGTGGTGAAGGAGGGCTCGGCCCCGGTCTATCCGGGGTGAGGCCGTCGCCCTTCTCCGCACCTGTGGCCTCGCTGTACAGCGGGGCCACACGGTTATCCACAGGGGGTTATCCACAGGGGTGGTCGGGCGGCTCCCGCCTTGGCACAGTGGAGGTCATGCGGGGGTGGTGGCGGGACCTGACCGACCTGGTGCTGCCGGCCGAGTGCGGGGGCTGCGGGAGGCCTCGGACGGTGCTCTGCGGTGAGTGCCGGGAGGCCTTGTGCGGGCGCGCGCCGCGCCGGGTGCGGCCGGTGCCGGAGCCGTGGGGGCTGCCGGTGGTGCTCGCCGCGGCGCCGTACGAGGACGAGGCGCGGGCCGTGCTGCTCGCGCACAAGGAGCGTGGCGCCCTCGGGCTCGCCGGGCCGCTGGGAGAGGCGCTGGCGGGGGCCGTGCTCGCCGGAGCCGTGCGCGCCGCTCCGGGGGCCGAAACATGGGGATGGGGTGATACGGGTGCGCGATCGTGGGTAGTCGGCACACACGGCGGATCACAGGGGCGCGCGGTGCCGTTGTCGCTCGTTCCGGTGCCGTCGGCGCGTGCTTCTGTACGGGCGCGTGGTCATGACCCGGTGCGGCGAATCGCGCTCGCCGCGGCGGGTGAGCTGCGGCGGACGGGGGTCCCGGCGCGAGTGCTCGCGGTGCTGCGGCAACGGCGCGCGGTGGCCGACCAGTCGGGGCTCGGCTCCCGGCAGCGGCAGGCCAATCTGGCGGGCGCCCTGGAGGTGACCGCCGGGGGCGGCCGACTGCTCGCGGGCGGTGGCCGGATCGTGGTCGTGGACGACCTGATGACCACGGGCGCCTCATTGGCGGAAGCGGCCCGGGCGATACGTGACATACACATGGAAAGCAGTGAGCGGGCGGAAACCGTGCGGGGTCCGGGAACGGGTGCCGTGCGAAGGCCGGTATGGGGCCGCGAGAACGCGATCAGTGCCGCCGTTGTCGCCGCGTCGCCGGAGTCTTTCGAAATAAACCGGAACTGATGGAGAACTTACGTCGTTGCAGGTGATGAGAGGGTGGATACACCTGAATGGAGGTACGCCGCAGTAGAGGGTGACGACATCCGCCCGGGCGAGATATGTTCGGTTGTGAGGAATGGCGAACGCCGCACCTCGCATATCGGAATGCCGGTTGATGGGTCCGTGGCTTCATGGGCCCTTGGGGTTAATGGGTTTCCGCAATCACCCGCGCCGGTGGGGTGGAATCTCGCCCACGGGGGAGGAGGAGGTGGAAGTCACCGAGTCCGAGGCCCCGGCAGTCACCGGGGCCTGGTGCAAAAGGGAGATGCTCCGCCATCGAAGCGGAGCAATCCGGGAACGGAGTTCTGCGTGGACATCGTCGTCAAGGGCCGCAAGACCGAGGTGCCCGAGCGGTTCCGCAAGCACGTGGCCGAGAAGCTGAAGCTGGACAAGATCCAGAAGCTCGACGGCAAGGTGATCAGCCTCGACGTCGAGGTGTCCAAGGAAACCAACCCGCGTCAGGCCGACCGTTCCGACCGCGTGGAGATCACCCTCCGCGGGCGCGGACCCGTGATCCGCGCGGAAGCCTCGGCCGCTGATCCGTATGCGGCGCTGGACCTGGCCACGGCCAAGCTCGACGCCAGCCTGCGCAAGCAGCACGAGAAGCGCCACAACCGGCGCGGCAACGGCAGGCTTTCGGCCGCCGAGGTCGCCGAGCGCGTCCCGGACGCGGCGACGCTCAACGGAGACGGCACCCTCGCGCGCGACGAAGAGCCGGACGGTGTGCCGGTCAAGAGGATCGGCTCGCTGGAGATCCAGGGCGAAGGCCCCCTCGTGGTCCGCGAGAAGACGCACGTCGCGGCGCCCATGTCGCTCGACCAGGCCCTCTACGAGATGGAACTGGTCGGACACGACTTCTACTTGTTCGTCGACTCCGAATCCAAGGAACCGAGCGTCGTCTACCGACGGCACGCCTACGACTACGGCGTCATCCGCCTCAACACCGACCCGATGGTCGCCCAGGCCGAGACGGGTGGCGGAGGCGGGGCTCTCGGCGGCTGACGCCGCCCCCTGACCGCCGTGGTGGTGCCCCTGGAGCGCTTCGTGCGCCCCCAGGGGCACCATTGTGCGACCAGTGCGCGCACCGGACCGGCGCCGGGCATGGAATCATGGGCGGGCCGGTCAACCGGCGTGCTGCCGCGTCGGGTTGGCGTGGCAGAGGCACAACAGGCCACGGCCTTCATGGGGGAGGAACGATGGCGGACAGCTTCGGACCGATGCGTCACGAGGGTGCCGGGGACGGCATCGGCATCGGCACGGACGCGGGCGCCCCGCGCAAGGAACCCATCAGGGTCCTTGTGGTGGATGACCACGCCCTCTTCCGCCGGGGCCTGGAGATCGTCCTCGCCGCCGAGGAGGACATCCAGGTCGTGGGTGAGGCGGGCGACGGCGCCGAGGCGGTGGACAAGGCCGCCGATCTGCTGCCCGACATCGTGCTCATGGACGTACGCATGCCGAAGCGCGGCGGGATCGAGGCGTGCACCTCCATCAAGGAGGTGGCGCCCAGCGCCAAGATCATCATGCTGACCATAAGCGATGAGGAAGCCGACCTCTACGACGCGATCAAGGCGGGCGCCACCGGTTATCTCCTCAAGGAGATCTCCACGGACGAGGTGGCCACCGCGATCCGGGCGGTGGCCGACGGGCAGTCGCAGATCAGCCCCTCGATGGCATCGAAGCTGCTCACGGAGTTCAAGTCGATGATCCAGCGCACCGACGAGCGCAGACTCGTGCCCGCGCCCCGGCTGACCGAGCGCGAGCTGGAAGTGCTGAAGCTGGTCGCCACGGGAAAGAACAACCGCGATATCGCCAAGGAGTTGTTCATCTCCGAGAACACCGTGAAGAACCACGTGCGCAACATCCTGGAGAAGCTGCAGCTGCATTCCAGGATGGAGGCCGTGGTCTACGCGATGCGGGAGAAGATCCTGGAGATCAGGTAAGGGCGCGCACCAGGTCGGCCGTCAGCTCCGGGCGGTTCACCCGCTCCACCCGTACGGAATCGCAGCCGACCCAGGACGCCGCCTCCAGGAGCGCCTGGGCCATCGGCGCGACCGCCTTCGGGGTGTCGAGCGAGACCTGTCTGGCCACCAGCGTGGAGCCCTCGCGCGCGGGGTCGACCCGGCCGAGGAGCTTGCCGCCCGCGAGCAGCGGCATCGCGAAATAGCCGTGTATCCGCTTGGGCTTGGGCACGTACGCCTCGAGGCGGTGGGTGAAGCCGAAGATCCGCTCCGTGCGCGCCCGCTCCCAGACCAGGGAGTCGAACGGCGAGAGCAGCGTCGTGCGGTGGCGGCCGCGGGGCGCCGCCTCCAGGGCCTTCGGGTCCGCCCAGGCGGGCTTGGACCAGCCCTGGACCGCCACCGGCACCAGGCCCGAGTCCGCGACCACCGCGTCGAACTGCTCGCCCTTGAGGCGGTGGTAGTCGGCGATGTCCGCGCGCGTGCCGACGCCCAGGGCCTCACCGGCGAGCCGCACCAGGCGGCGCAGGCACTCCGCGTCGCTCAGGTCGTCGTGGAGCAGGGCGTCGGGGATCGCGCGCTCCGCCAGGTCGTACACCCGCTTCCAGGAGCGGCGCTCCGTGCACACCACCTCGCCGTACATCAACGCGCGCTCGACGGCGATCTTCGCGTCCGACCAGTCCCACCACTCGCCCTTGTTCTTCGCGCCGCCCAACTCCGTGGCCGTCAGCGGGCCTTCGGTGCGCAGCTGCTTGACCACCTGGTCATACGCGCCGTCGGGCAGGTCGTGGTGCCAGTGCGGGCGGGAGCGGTAGGCGCGGCGGCGGAAGGCGAAGTGCGGCCACTCCTCGACGGGCAGGATGCACGCGGCGTGCGACCAGTACTCGAACGCGTGGGTCTGGGTCCAGTACGCCGCTTCGACCGTGTCGCGGCCGACGGCGCCCAGGCGTGCGTACGGAATGAGTTCGTGCGAGCGGGCCAGGACCGAGATCGTGTCGAGCTGGACCGCGCCGAGGTGTCGCAGGACGCCCCGCACACCGGACTTGCGGTCCGGGGCGCCCAGGAAGCCCTGGGCGCGCAGCGCGATGCGGCGGGCCTCGTCGGCGGAGAGTTCGATGGCGGGGCGCGGCAGGCTCGTCATGGTCAAACGATAGGCCCAGGCACTGACAACGGAGTCGGGCCCGGTCGGCGCCGGGCCCGGCCGCGGCGGGGCCCTTCGCGGTGGGGCCTCACTCCTTCGCGGGCAGATACGGGTGCGGTGACGGCAGGCCGAGGTCCGAGGGGAGCAGCGAGCCGACCCAGCAGTCACGGAGCGTCTCCTTGTTGAGCAGGCCCGCGCGGTGCACGCCCTCCACGGTGAAGCCGGCCTTCTCCACGACCGCCCGCGAGCCGGTGTTGCCGACCTCCGCGCGCCACTCCAGGCGGTTGCAGCGCAGCTCCGTGAAGGCCCAGCGGGCGAGGGCGAGCACGGCCTCACGCATATAGCCGTGGCCCCGGTGCTCCTTGGCCGTCCAGTAGCCGATCTCCCAGGTGCCCGAGCGCGGGTGGTGCAGGCTGGTGGCGGCGAGCAGGGGGCCGCCCGCACGGGAACGTACGGCGAAGGTGTACTCCGTGTCGTTGCGCCAGCCCGCGGGGACCATGGTGTGCACGAAGTTTTCGGCGTCCACGCGCGCGTACGGCGAGGGGATCGTGGTCCAGCGCTGGATCTCCGGGTCCTGGCAGGCCGCGTAGGTCTCGGCGATGTCCTCGGGCGTGAAGACGCGCAGGTGCAGACGTTCGGTGGTGAGGGTGACGGGCTCCATCAAACGATTCTGCTGGGACGAGGCCCCCGGGAGCCAGCGCTTTACCGCCTTTCGCGATCACCGTTCCGGTGACCGGCCCGGCACCTTCGGCGCCCCTCGTCCGTTGACCTCATGGCAGACCTCCCGGCGTGCCCGGGTCCTCGCATACGATGACCGTTGCCCGACGAGTAAAACCGACCATGCCAGGCCCGACCGGCAAGGAGACCAACCCCCGTGTCCGTCCTCTCGAAGATCATGCGTGCAGGCGAAGGCAAGATCCTGCGCAAGCTGCACCGCATCGCGGACCAGGTCAACTCCATCGAAGAGGACTTCGTCAGCCTCTCCGACGCCGAGCTGCGCGCGCTGACCGAGGAGTACAAGGAGCGTTACGCCGACGGCGAGACGCTCGACGACCTCCTGCCCGAGGCCTTCGCGACGGTCCGCGAGGCCGCCAAGCGCGTCCTGGGCCAGCGCCACTACGACGTCCAGATGATGGGCGGCGCCGCGCTGCACATGGGTTATGTGGCCGAGATGAAGACCGGTGAGGGCAAGACCCTCGTCGGCACGCTGCCCGCGTATCTGAACGCCCTCTCCGGCAAGGGCGTCCACCTGATCACGGTCAACGACTACCTGGCCGAGCGCGACTCCGAGATGATGGGCCGCGTCCACAAGTTCCTGGGTCTGAGCGTCGGCTGCATCCTGGCCAACATGACGCCGGCCCAGCGCCGCGAGCAGTACAACTGCGACATCACCTACGGCACGAACAACGAGTTCGGCTTCGACTACCTCCGCGACAACATGGCGTGGTCGCAGGAGGAGCTGGTCCAGCGCGGCCACAACTTCGCGATCGTCGACGAGGTCGACTCGATCCTCGTCGACGAGGCCCGTACGCCGCTGATCATCTCCGGCCCCGCCGACCAGGCCACCAAGTGGTACGGCGACTTCGCCAAGCTCGTCACCCGCCTCACCAAGGGCGAGCCTGGCAACCCCCTCAAGGGCATCGAGGAGACCGGGGACTACGAGGTCGACGAGAAGAAGCGCACCGTCGCCATCCACGAGTCCGGCGTGAGCAAGGTCGAGGACTGGCTGGGCATCGACAACCTCTACGAGTCGGTGAACACGCCCCTGGTGGGCTACCTCAACAACGCCATCAAGGCCAAGGAACTCTTCAAGAAGGACAAGGACTACGTCGTCATCGACGGCGAAGTCATGATCGTCGACGAGCACACCGGCCGTATCCTCGCCGGCCGCCGCTACAACGAGGGCATGCACCAGGCGATCGAGGCGAAGGAAGGGGTGGACATCAAGGACGAGAACCAGACCCTGGCGACCATCACCCTCCAGAACTTCTTCCGCCTCTACAAGCGCGAGGGTTACGACAGCGGCCTCTCCGGCATGACCGGTACGGCGATGACCGAGGCCGCCGAGTTCCACCAGATCTACAAGCTGGGCGTCGTGCCGATCCCGACGAACCGGCCGATGGTCCGCGCCGACCAGTCCGACCTGATCTACCGCACCGAGGTCGCCAAGTTCGCCGCCGTCGTCGACGACATCGCGGAGAAGCACGAGAAGGGGCAGCCGATCCTGGTCGGCACCACTTCCGTGGAGAAGTCGGAGTACCTCTCGCAGCAGCTGTCCAAGCGGGGCATCCAGCACGAGGTGCTCAACGCCAAGCAGCACGACCGTGAGGCGACCATCGTCGCCCAGGCCGGCCGCAAGGGCGCCGTCACCGTCGCCACGAACATGGCCGGACGAGGCACCGACATCAAGCTCGGCGGCAACCCCGACGACCTCGCCGAGGCGGAGCTGCGCCAGCGCGGCCTCGACCCCGTCGAGCACGTCGAGGAGTGGGCCGCCGCGCTGCCCGCCGCCCTGGAGAAGGCCGAGCGGGCCGTCAAGCAGGAGTTCGAGGAGGTCAAGGCCCTCGGCGGGCTCTACGTCCTCGGTACCGAGCGGCACGAGTCGCGCCGTATCGACAACCAGCTGCGCGGTCGTTCCGGCCGACAGGGCGACCCGGGCGAGTCCCGGTTCTACCTCTCGCTGGGCGATGACCTGATGCGGCTCTTCAAGGCGCAGATGGTCGAACGCGTCATGTCGATGGCCAACGTCCCCGACGACGTGCCGATCGAGAACAAGATGGTCACGCGCGCGATCGCCTCCGCGCAGTCGCAGGTCGAGCAGCAGAACTTCGAGACGCGCAAGAACGTCCTGAAGTACGACGAGGTCCTCAACCGCCAGCGCGAGGTCATCTACGGAGAGCGTCGCCGCGTCCTGGAGGGCGAGGATCTGCACGAGCAGATCGCGCACTTCATGGACGACACCATCGACGCGTACATCGCCGCCGAGACCGCCGAGGGCTTCGCCGAGGAGTGGGACCTGGACCGGCTGTGGGGCGCCTTCAAGCAGCTCTACCCCGTCAAGGTCACCATCGAGGAGCTGGAGGACACGGCGGGCGACCGCGCGGGCCTCACCGCGGAGTTCATCTCCGAGTCCATCAAGGACGACATCCACGAGCAGTACGCGGCGCGCGAGGAGCAGCTCGGCTCCGAGATCATGCGTGAGCTGGAGCGGCGGGTCGTCCTGTCGGTGCTCGACCGCAAGTGGCGTGAGCACCTCTACGAGATGGACTATCTCCAGGAGGGCATCGGCCTGCGTGCCATGGCGCAGAAGGACCCGCTGGTCGAGTACCAGCGCGAGGGCTTCGACATGTTCAACGCCATGATGGACGGCATCAAGGAAGAGTCCGTCGGCTACCTGTTCAACCTGGAGGTCCAGGTCGAGCAGCAGGTCGAGGAGGTCCCGGTCGAGAACGGGGCGCGTGCGGCCTCGCTCACCAAGGAAGGCGTGCAGGACGCGGTTCCGGCCGGTGCCGGGGCTCCGGCGCGGCCCGAGATCCGCGCCAAGGGGCTCGAGGCCCCGCAGCGCCCGGACCGGCTGCACTTCCAGGCGCCGAACGCCGAGGGCGGCGTGGACGAGGGCGACTTCACCACGGATGGTTCCGGCGTGCGGTCCGAGGCGGACGGCATGACTCGGGCGGAGCGGCGCAAGGCTCAGAAGGGTGGGGGGCGGCGGCGCAAGAAGTAGCGCTGGCGCTGTCGCTGTGAC
>NZ_WMBF01000174.1:0-12746 GCF_019400875.1 Streptomyces anatolicus
GGGTGGGGAATGGCTCCGGGCCGGACTTTCTCTCGGACGACTCTGTTCCGGTCTACGCGCGGGAGCCGGGTGTGCCCCGCGTGAAGAGCGAGGCCGACTTCCCTGAACTGCCGCTGGATGGGCATGGGTTCAGCGCCCGTGACAGTGCGCGCATGCGGCGGGCCGAGTCGCTTGTCGTGCAGAGGTGCATGCGGTCGTACGGGTTCGACGACTTTCCCCGCGACCCCAGGTGGGGCGGGCAGATGAGCGAGTCGGTCCAGAGCACCGTGATGTGGGTCGCCCCCTACGGGATGCTCGACCTCGGCCAGGCGCGCCGCTGGGGGTACGGCTTCGACCCCGACGCCATGGCGAAGGCCCTGCCGAAGGGGCGGGCGCCCACGCGGCGGGAGTACGAAGTGCTGCACGGCCTCGGCGCGGAGGGCGGCGACGACATGGTGGTGCGCGGCCGCAAGGTCCCCGAGGGAGGGTGCTCGGCTGAGGGCTCGCGGCGGCTCATGGCGGACGTATCGGACGAGGAGCGCCTGTGGGGGTACGTTCCCGGGCGCGTCCAGAAGCTCGACAAGGCCGTCGCGAGGGACGAGCGGGTACGCAGGGCCTTCCGGGACTGGTCGCGCTGTGTCGAGGGCAAGGGGTTCAAGGAGTACGAGAGTCCGGGCGACGCCTTCCGTGACAAGGCGTGGGGCGCGGGCCGCGAGGACGGCAACACGGGCCGCACGCGGAGGGAGTTGGAGACGGCCGTCGCCGACGTCGAGTGCAACCGGAAGCTGAATACCGCCGGGGTCTGGTGGGCCGTCAGCAACGAGCAGCAGCGCGCCGACCTGCGCCGCAACAAGTCCCGGTACGCGGCCGTACGCGAGGACCAGGCCCGGCTGCGGGCCGCTATCAGCAAGGTCCTCGGCGAGTAGGTCCTCGGCGAGCGGGGTCCGGGCAGGCAGGCTCCTGGCGAGCAAGGCCCCGCCAGGCAGGCAGGCTCCCGGCGAGCGGCGCCCGAGGAGGCGGGCCCCCGCGAGCAGGCCCCTAGCCGACAGACCCCTGGCCGACAGGCCCCCGGCAGGCGGTGACTCGGGCGCGTGATAGACACATGCGATGACCACCTCCGGCCGCGCGTTCGACGCCGTACTGAGTGACCTCGACGGCGTGATCCGCTTCTACGACATGGCGGAGCTGGAGCAGCTGGAGGTCTCGGCCGGGCTGCCGCGGGGCAGCACCGCCGAGATCGCCTTCGCGCCCGAGACCGATCTGCCGCTGATGCGGGGCGAGATCACCAAGGAGCAGTGGATCGACTCCATCGCCCGCGGGCTCGCCGACCGCGTGCCGTGGGAGCGCGGGCACGCGCTCGGGACCACCCTGGCGGAGACCAAGTTCCGGGCCGACGACGAGGTGGTCGGAGTGCTCCGGCGGGTCCGCGCGGCCGGGCTGCCGGTCCTGCTGGTGACGAACGCGACGCCGTGGCTGGCCGACGATCTGGCCCTGCTCGGGCTCACCGGGCCCGCCGGGCTCTTCGACGACGTGATCAGCAGCGCCGACCTCGGCGTCACCAAGCCGGACCGCCGCATCTACGAGACGGCGGCGGAGCGGGCCGGGACCGCCCCCGGCCGCTGCCTCTTCGTCGACGACCGCCAGGAGAACGTGGACGCGGCCCGGGCGCTCGGCATGACCGGGCTGCTGTACCGCGAACCGGCCGACCTGCACGCGGTGTTGGCCCCGCTCATCTGACCGACCTTGACCTCGCCTGACCGCATCTGGCCTCACGCGGGCGTCCTGCGCACCACCCGCAGCAGATAGTCCTTGCGGCTGAGCGGATCGTGGTCCGTCCGCTCACGCTTCGGGGGAGCGCCCCGCACCGGCTCGTAATGGCTGAAAGCGGACTCCAGCTCGCCCTCGCCGCGCGTGAGTCCGGGCAGCAGTTGTTCCAGCGCGTGGACCCGCTGTGCCGGGATGTCCCCTTCCAGGCGGTACGAGGTCGCGCTCGTCGTCGGCGTGTGCGGCACGGCCCGCAGCCGGGCGAGCGCGGGCAGTACCGCCCCGACCGTGTCGGCGGGCACGTCGAGCCGGAAGCGGTGCATCGGCTCGTACACCGCCGTGCCCGCCTCGCGCAGCGCGTCCATCAGGACGAGCGGCGTCAGATTCCGGAAGTCGCCCGCCGTGCTCGACATGCTCTTGTCGAAGGTGCCGTGGGCGTGGCTCTGGCGCGGCCAGTACCCGGCGCGCGTCATCGTGACCGCGCAGTCGGGGACGCGCCACCCGTACAGGCCCTGGTGCAGGGTCTCCCGGACGGTCTCCTCGACCGCGCGGAAGAACGCGTACGGCATCGAACCCAGCTCGACGCCCAGCCGGAACTCCACCCCGGAGCCCACCGGCGCGGGCTCGACGCGCAGCCCGACCGTGGCGAGGAACGGGTTGGGTTCCCTCTCGCCGACCTCGAACGCCTCACCCGTGCCGACCAGCCGCTCCACGCAGATCGTCGTCGTCTCCCGGAAGCGGACGTCGAGCCCGAACTCCTCGGCGAGCGTGGCCTGGATGACCTCCTTCTGCACCTCTCCGTAGAGCGAGACCGACACCTCCCGCCGTACGGCGTCCTGCCGCAGGCCGATCAGCGGGTCCTGCTCGGCGAGCTGGGTGAGCGCGAGGTGCAGGGCGCCCCGGTCGGCGGGGCGTACCGGCGTGACGACCGTCTCCAGGGTGGGCGGCGCGAAGAAGTGCGCGCCCGGCTCGCTCCCCTTGGGCGGTACGCCGATCACATCGCCGATCCGTACGTCGCCGAGGCCCCACAGCTTGCCGATCCGCCCGGCACGGACCTCCGCGCGGCGTTCGTCGGTGCCCTGGTCGAAGACGCTGACGCCGGTGACCTTCCCCTCGCGGTGACCGTGGGTCCCGCTGTCCGCGGCGCCGCCGAGGATGTCGACGCGGTCGCGCGTGCGGACCGTGCCGGAGAACACGCGTACGTACGCGATCTTCTCCCCGGCGGCCCCGCGCTCGACCTTGAACACGCTTCCGGAGAGCGGGCCTTCCGCGTCCCCGGCGGCTGAGGGCAGCAACTCGCGGATGCCGTCCATCAGTTCGCGGACGCCGTCGCCCGTCACCGCTGAGCCGAAGTAGACGGGGTGCACCAGGGCGCGGCCGGTCTGCCGGGCCAGCTCATCGCGGAGACGGGCGTACGAGAGGGACGCCGCGTCGTCGACGTACGCGGTGAGGAGCGCGTCGTCGTGCCCGGCGAGCAGTTCGGTGAGGCGGGCGGTGAAGTCGTCGCCGCCACCCGGCCGCACGGGGGACCCGGGCCCGGCGGTGAACGGGGTGAAGCGGGCCTCGCGGGTGCCGAGGCGCGCGACCGTGCCCATCGGGATGATGTCCGGGGTGAGGCGGTCCGCGATGTGGTTCAGGACGCCGTCGTAGCGGGCGCCCGCGCGGTCGGCCTTGTTCACGAAGATGAGCGTGGGGATGCGCAGTCTGCGCAGGGTGCGCAGCAGGACGCGGGTCTGCGCCTGGACGCCCTCCACGGCGGAGATCACCAGCACGGCTCCGTCGAGCACGCTCAGGACGCGCTCCACCTCGGCGATGAAGTCCGGGTGGCCGGGGGTGTCGATGAGGTTGACCGTGACGCCCTCACCGGAGCCCTCCGGGGCCTGGACGGTGAAGGAGACGACCGCGGACTTGATCGTGATGCCGCGCTGCTGCTCCAGCGCGAGGGAGTCGGTCAGGGTGTTCCCGTCGTCGACGCGGCCGACCTCGTCGATGACACCGGCGGCGTGCAGCAGCCGCTCGGTCAGGCTCGTCTTACCGGCGTCGATGTGGGCCAGAATGCCCAGATTCAGTGTGTGCGGGGCAGAGGAATGCACGTACCGTCATGTCCTTTGAAGAGAGCTGACTTTTTTCGGGGCGGGACATGAACGAACGCCGCATTTCCTTCTCCTCCGTCGACTCCGCCGGGCTCTCGCCGGCTCCTTCCAGTGCAGCAGGCGGCCGACGGGTCCGGCAAACGATTAAGCGCGGGGCCGCGGCGCGGGGATACGCCGAAGGGGCCCGTCCGGTGTGCCGGACGGGCCCCCACGGGGTGTTCGCGCAGATCAGGCCTTCTTGGTCTCCCAGAAGATCTTGTCGATCTGGGCGATGTAGTCCAGCGCCTTCTGGCCCGTGGCCGGGTCAGCGGAGCCCTTGGCGGCCGAGAGGGCCTTGAGGGTGTCGTTGACCAGCTGGTGCAGCTCCGGGTACTTCTCGAAGTGCGGGGGCTTGAAGTAGTCGCTCCAGAGCACCGAGACGTGGTGCTTGGCGAGCTCCGCGCGCTGCTCCTTGATGGCGATGGCGCGCGTCTGGAACTGCGCGTCGTCGTTGGCGGCCATCTTCTCCTGCACGGCCTTGACGGACTCCGCCTCGATGCGGGCCTGGGCCGGGTCGTACACGCCGCAGGGGAGGTCGCAGTGGGCGCTGACCTTCACCTTGGGGGCGAACAGGCGGGAAAGCATGTAGCTGTCCTTCCTCGTGATCGTCTTCTCAGGTGGGACATTACTCCGTGAGAGACCGGTTTTCGCGAGTGCCCCCATGGGCTTAGGACAAAAGTCCAGGGTCGGACCGGGACCGGTGGAGGATAGGACCGGGGAGGTGCCGGTGATGCCGGAGCTGTCGCAGGAGAGCGAGCGGGGAAGGGCCGTCCTGCCGTGGGGAGCCGCGGAGGTGACGGGGCCTTCGATGGTGCCCACGCTGTACCACGGGGACCGGCTGCTCGTGCGGTGGGGCGCGCGCGTCCGCCCGGGTGACGTGGTGGTCCTGCGCCATCCGTTCCAGCAGGATCTGCTGGTCGTCAAGCGCGCCAAGGAGCGCCGCGAGGGCGGCTGGTGGGTGCGGGGCGACAACGCGTTCGCGGGCGGCGACAGCACGGACTACGGCGTCGTCCCCGAGGAGCTGGTCCTGGGCAGGGTCCGGCTGCGTTACCGGCCGCCCGCGTCCGGGCGGCGCTCGCCGGTGGCGCTGGCGCGCTGGGCGGTCTCCGCCGTGCGGCCCGTGCTCGCCGAGCGCTCGGTCTCCAGGCGCTTGCGGGCGCGGTAGGCGGCCACGTTGGCGCGGGTCGCGCAGCGGTCGGAGCAGTAGCGCCGGGAGCGGTTCGTGGAGGTGTCGAGGTAGGCGTTGCGGCACGGCGCCGCCTCGCAGAGGCCCAGGCGGTCCACGCCGTGCTCGGTGAGGTGGAAGGCGAGGCCCATCGCGGCGATCGCCGCGTACCCGGCGGTGGCGTTCGAGGGGTGGTCCGCCAGGTGCATGTGCCACAGCGGGCGGCCGTCGTCGTCGCGGTGGTCGTGGCCCGAGATCTGCGGGCTCACGGGGAACTCCAGGAGCAGGGAGTTCAGCAGGTCGACCGCGAGCGTCTCGTCGCCGCCGTCCGCCGCCTCGAAGACGGCGCGGAGCCTGCCCCGTACGGACCGGAAGCGGGTGACGTCGGAGTCCGTCGCGCGGCGGGCCATCTGCGTGCTCGGCCCGAACAGGTCCCGGATGGCGTCGACCGAGGTCAGAGCGTCCTTGTTGCGACCCGGCTCCTCGCTGTTGACGAGACGTACGGCGTAGTCCGAGTAATAGGCCAGTTCCACTTGTAGTCCTTACGAGGGCGGGCTATGGTCGTCTCGTTGGCCGGTAATAGCCGATTGCCGTACCAGGGTATTACGGAGTGGAGGGGTTCTGATGACGGAAACGGGGACCGGCGCCGAGACCGGGTCCGGGCTCGGCACCGACTGGCGCGCCTGGCAGGCCAGCTGGGACCGCCAGCAGCAGTGGTACCTGCCGGACCGCGAGGAGCGGTTCCGGATCATGCTTGACATGGTCGAGGCCGTGGTCGGCCCCGCGCCGCGCGTGCTCGATCTGGCGTGCGGTACGGGAAGTATTACGGACCGGCTGCTCCAGAGGTTCCCGGACGCCACCAGTGTCGGCGTCGATCTCGACCCCGCGCTGCTCACCATCGCCGAGGGCACCTTCGCCGACGACGACCGCGTCACCTTCGTCACCGCCGATCTGCTGGACCCCGACTGGGCCGCCGCGCTCCCGCACGACTCGTACGACGCCGTGCTCACCGCGACCGCGTTGCACTGGCTGCACAGTGAACCGCTCGCTGTCCTTTACGGGCAGGTCGCCGGGCTCGTCCGCGACGGTGGCGTTTTCATGAACGCGGACCACATGCCGGATCCGGCCACTCCTCGACTGAACGCGGCCGAGAGCGCGTACCGGCATCGCCGGATGGACCGGGCCAAGAGCGAGGGGGTGCTCGACTGGAAGGAGTGGTGGCAGCTTGCCGCGCAGGATCCGGTCCTGGCCGCGCCCACCGCGAAGCGGTTCGAGATCTACGGGGAGCATGCGGACGGTGACATGCCGTCCGCCGAGTGGCATGTGCGGGGTCTTCGGGAGGCGGGGTTCGGGGAGGCGCGGGTGGTTTGGGCCTCGCCGTCCGACGCGGTGGTCATGGGTCTGAAGTAGCGGAATGTCCCCCGCGGGTTCGGTGGGGGCTGGTCGCGCAGTTCCCCGCGCCCCTTACGGGGCACGCCGAAGGGGCCGGTACGGAATCCGTACCGGCCCCTTCGGCAATCACTGAAACCAGCGGAGCGTCAGAGCACCTTCGACAGGAACGACTGCGTGCGTTCCTGTTGGGGGTTGGTCAGGACGTCTCGGGGGTGGCCCGATTCGACCACCACTCCGCCGTCCATGAAGACGAGGTTGTCGCCGACCTCCCGTGCGAAGCCCATCTCGTGCGTGACGACGATCATCGTCATGCCGGACTCCGCGAGGTCGCGCATCACGTCCAGGACGTCGCCGACCAGCTCGGGGTCGAGCGCGGACGTCGGCTCGTCGAAGAGCATCAGCTTCGGGTCCATCGCCAGCGCCCGCGCGATCGCCACGCGCTGCTGCTGGCCACCGGAGAGCTGCGAGGGGTAGTTCTTCGCCTTGTCGGCGAGGCCCACCCGTTCCAGCAGCTGACCGGCGCGCTCGCGCGCCTGGCTCTTGGCGATGCCCTTGACCTGGACCGGCGCCTCCATGACGTTCTCGAGCGCCGTCATGTGGGGGAAGAGGTTGAAGCGCTGGAAGACCATGCCGATGTCCCGGCGCTTGAGGGCGACTTCGCTGTCCTTCAGCTCGTACAGCTTGTCTCCCTTCTGGCGGTAGCCGACCAGCTCCCCGTCGACGTACAGCCGACCGGCGTTGATCTTCTCCAGGTGGTTGATGCAGCGCAGGAACGTCGACTTGCCGGAACCGGACGGGCCGATGAGGCAGAAGACCTCACCCGACTTGACCTCCAGGTCGATGCCCTTGAGGACCTCTACGTGACCGAACGACTTGTGGACGCCTTCGGCCTTCACCATGGCGGTCATCAGCGCACACCTCCCGCGCCGCGGTTGCTCAGCGACAGCATGTTGGCCTTGATCTTCTGGAAGGGGGTGTCCGGCAGGGTGCGGGACGAGCCTCGGGCGTAGTACCGCTCCAGGTAGTACTGGCCGACGCTGAGGATCGACGTCATGATCAGGTACCAGCAGGCGGCGAGCAGCAGCGTCTCCACGGTCGCGCCCGACGAGGTGCCGATGTCCTGGGCGTACTTGAGGAGTTCGTAGTACTGCACGGCGGCGACGAGCGAGGTCGTCTTGAGCATGTTGATGAACTCGTTGCCCGTCGGCGGCACGACCACGCGCATCGCCTGCGGCAGCACCACGCGGCGCAGCGTCTTGTTGTGGCTCATGCCGAGCGCGTGCGAGGCCTCGGTCTGGCCCTCGTCGACCGAGAGCAGACCGGCACGGCAGATCTCGGCCATGTACGCGGCCTCGTTGAGGCCGAGACCGAGCAGCGCCGTCAGGAACGGCGTCATGAAGTCCGACCACTCGTCCTTGTAGACCGGACCGAGGTTGATGTAGTCGAAGACGAAGCCGAGGTTGAACCAGACGAAGAGCTGGACCAGGACCGGCGTACCGCGGAAGAACCAGATGTAGAACCAGGCGATCGAGGAGGTCACCGGGTTCTTCGACAGGCGCATCACGGAGAGGATCACACCGCCCACGACGCCGATGAGCATCGAGAGGAAGGTGAGGAGCAGCGTCTCGCGGACACCCTTGAGGATGCGCTCGTCGAAGAAGTTGTCGGGGATCGCGCCCCACTTGATGTCGCCCTGCGAGAAGGCGTAGACGATCGAGGCGAGGACGCCGATCGCCAGGACCGCCGCGACGTACCGGCCGAAGTGCCGCACGGGGATGGCCTTGATGGCCTCCGCCTGCCGCGCCTTCGGGACGTCGTCCTCGGGGCCCTTCTTGGAGATGTCGGTGGTCACGTGCGTGGCCTTTCAGCGACTGAGGGAGAGGGGGTGGTTACTTGCCGCCGTTGATCTTGGCTTCCTTGACCGCGCCGGCCTCGACGCCCCACTTCTTGACGATCTCCTCGTAGTCGCCGTTCTGGATGATCGCGTCGAGCGCGGCCTTGATCGCGTCACGCAGCTTGGGGTTCTTCTTGGAGACCGCGATGCCGTACGGAGCCGCCTCGACCTGCTCGCCGACGAGCTGGAAGTCCTTGCCGCCGCCCGAGGTCTTCACCGCGTACGCGGCCACGGGGAAGTCGGAGGAGCCGGCGTCGGCGCCGCCGGAGCGCAGCCGGGTCTGGGCCTGCTGGTCGTTGTCGTACTGCTCGATGGCGATCTTCTTGCCGCCCTTGCACTTCTTCGACTCGGCCTTGGCCAGGTCGTGCGAGACGGTACCGCGCTGCACGACGATCTTCTTGCCGCAGAGGTCGGACCAGGTCTTGATGCCCTGGTCGTCGCCCTTCTTGGTGTAGATCGAGACACCGGCGGTGAAGTAGTCGACGAAGTCGACGCCGTCGCCGATCTTCTTGCCGGTCTCCTCGTCGATGCCCTCCTGACGGTTCTTGGTGTCCGTCATGGCCGACATGGCGATCTGGTAGCGCTTGGAGCGCAGACCGCCGAGGAGGGTGTCGAAGGTGCCGTTCTCGAACTCGAACCTCACGCCGAGCTGCTTGCCGAGCGCCTCGCCCAGGTCGGGGTCGATACCGACGGTGTTGCCGGACTTGTCCTTGAACTCGACCGGCGGGTAGGCGATGTCGGACCCGACCTTGATGACGCCCTTGTCGCGGATGTCCTTGGGCAGCTTGTCGGCGAGCGGCGCGTCGACGACCGCGTTGCTCTCCTTGTCGTTGGTCTGGTCGCCACAGCCGGAAAGCAGCAGCGCACCGGCGACCGCGATCGCGCCGACCGCGACAATCCGGGACTTCGCGGACTTGGCTGCGGTCTTACGACAAACGGGGCTTGCGGTCATGGTGGGTCCTCCGGCGGATGAGGGAGTTGCCGATGGGTCGTGCACACACCTTCGGGTGTCGCGACCTCGTGTGATGACGGCATCTTGCCATTCGGACCGTCCGATTTCGGGTGCCGGAGATGTCAAAATCGGATAACGGGCCACCGGCGAATGCGCACGGCCCGGTATTGCGCGGGTGTATGGGAAGACACGCAAACCGCCGTTAACCTGGCCATACTCCGGCAATCTCGCCATGTGGACCGATCGACGCCCCTTGAAACCAATGTCACTCGCCCGGGCCCACCGGCTTCGGGTACAAAGGTTGGCTACACCCCTCATCCGGGGCTCAGGGCGCGTGTGCGGCGCGCCCGCGTGTCCGTACCTCTCCTCCGTCGACAGACGGGGAACGGACGCGGTGCCCGCCCACTTCTCAACCGGGAGTGGACACCCTCAACGAATGATTAAGACTTAAGGGGTCAGACAAGTGGCAGCGGAGATCGTCAATCCTCGCAGCGACAGCAGTACGGATCATGAGGGCCCTGCTGGTGCGGGCGAGCCCTTCGATCCGGCCTTCGCGCTGCACCGTGGCGGCAAGATGGCCGTGCAGGCCACCGTGCCGATCCGCGACAAGGACGACCTGTCCCTCGCGTACACGCCCGGCGTCGCGAAAGTGTGCAGCGCGATCGCCGAGCGGCCGGAGCTCGTCCATGACTACACGTGGAAGTCGAACGTCGTCGCCGTCGTGACCGACGGGACCGCCGTGCTCGGTCTCGGGGACATCGGCGCCGAGGCCTCGCTCCCCGTCATGGAGGGCAAGGCCATTCTCTTCAAGCAGTTCGGTGGCGTGGACGCGGTGCCGATCGCGCTCGCGACGACCGACGCCGACGAGATCGTCGAGACCGTGGTGCGGCTCGCCCCGTCCTTCGGTGGTGTGAATCTGGAGGACATCTCGGCGCCCCGGTGCTTCGAGATCGAGCGCAAGCTCCAGGAGCGGCTCGACATCCCGGTCTTCCACGACGACCAGCACGGCACGGCCGTGGTGACGCTGGCGGCCCTGCGGAACGCGGCGAAGCTGACCGGGCGTACGCTCGGCGAGCTGCGCGCCGTCATCTCGGGTGCCGGCGCCGCAGGTGTCGCCATCGCCAAGTTCCTGCTCGAGGCGGGGCTCGGCGATGTGGCGGTCGCGGACCGCAAGGGCATCGTGAGCCGGGACCGGGACGACCTGACGCCGGTCAAGCGGGAGCTGGCCGAGCTGACCAATAAGGCGGGGCTGAGCGGATCGCTGGAGTCCGCCCTCGCGGGTGCCGATGTGTTCATCGGCGTCTCGGGCGGCACCGTGCCGGAGCCGGCCGTCGCCTCCATGGCTCCCAACTCCTTCGTCTTCGCCATGGCCAACCCGAACCCGGAGGTCCACCCCGACGTCGCGCACAAGTACGCGGCCGTGGTGGCGACCGGGCGTTCGGACTACCCGAACCAGATCAACAACGTGCTGGCCTTCCCGGGGATCTTCGCGGGAGCGCTCCAGGTGCGTGCCTCCCGGATCACCGAGGGCATGAAGATCGCCGCCGCCGACGCCCTCGCGGGGGTCGTCGGGGACGAGCTCTCCGCCGCCTACGTGATCCCGTCGCCGTTCGACGAGCGGGTCGCCCCGGCCGTCACGGCCGCGGTCGCCGCCGCGGCACGGGCGGAGGGCGTCGCGCGCCGCTGAGTGTTCGCGTCGAGCGGCAGCGCTGGTGTGGGCGCGGTGCCGCCCGCGCCGGTGACTGCGCCGACGTGACCGCGCTGGTGTGACCGCGCTGGTGTGACCGCGCCCCCTGCCGCGAGCTTTCGCGGTGGGGGGCGCGGCGCGTGTCACAGCCGTACGTGGTTCCGCCAGGCCGCCCGTACTGCCTATGGTCGGCGTCATGTTCGCTGCTTACGCCGCCCGTATCGACCGTGACCAGCCGCTCAGCGGCCTTGAGTTGGGGGAGCGCCCGGCCCCCGACGCGCGCCCCGGCTGGTCGACCGTGAATGTCAAGGCCGCCTCCCTGAACCACCACGACCTGTGGTCGCTGCGTGGGGTCGGTCTCGCCGAGGACAAGCTGCCGATGATCCTCGGCTGTGACGCCGCCGGGATCGACGAGGACGGGAACGAGGTCGTCCTCCACTCCGTCATCGGACAGTCGGGGCATGGCGTCGGGCCCCGCGAGGGCCGGTCCATCCTGACCGAGAAGTATCAGGGGACCTTCGCCGAGCGCGTGGCCGTGCCCACCTGGAACGTGCTGCCCAAGCCGAAGGAGCTGTCCTTCGCCGAGGCGGCCTGCCTGCCGACCGCGTGGCTGACCGCGTACCGCATGCTCTTCACCAACGCCGGTGTGCGCCCCGGGGATTCCGTCCTCGTGCAGGGCGCGGGCGGCGGTGTCGCCACGGCCGCCATCATGCTCGGCAAGGCGGCGGGCCTGCGGGTCTTCGCCACCAGCCGCGACGGGGCCAAGCGGAAGCGGGCGCTGGAGCTGGGGGCCGTGGAGGCGGTCGAGTCGGGCGCGCGGCTGCCGCAGCGGGTCGACGCCGTCATCGAGACCGTGGGCGCGGCGACCTGGTCGCACTCGGTCAAGTCCCTGAAGCCCGGCGGTACGTTGGTGATCTCCGGGGCGACGAGCGGTGACCGTCCCGCGCACGCCGAACTCACCCGGATCTTCTTCCTGGAGCTGAAGGTCGTCGGCTCGACGATGGGCACCAAGGACGAGCTGGAGGATCTGCTCTCCTTCTGCGCCGCCACGGGGGTGCGCCCCGTCATCGACGAGGTGCTGCCGCTCGACCGGGCGCGGGAGGGCTTCGAGCGGCTGGAGGCCGGGGAGCAGTTCGGGAAGATCGTGCTGGAGGTCTGAGCCGGACCCTTTCGTCAACTTTGGTTGACGGCTGCCTCTTGTCAACGTAGGTTGACGCGTATGACCGAAGCTACGGATCTCGCCGAGCGGGCGGGCGATCAGGACCCACGGGTCGGGCTGCGTGCCGTCTCCGCGCTGCGGAAGCTGGTGGAGCGGCTGGAGGCCGTGCAGGTGCGCAGCGCGCGCCTGCAGGGCTGGTCGTGGCAGGAGATCGCCGCGGAGCTCGGGGTGAGCAGGCAGGCCGTGCACAAGAAGTACGGGAGGCAGTGATGTTCGAGCGGTTCACCAAGGATGCCCGCGCCGTGGTGGTGGGCGCGGTCGAACACGCGGAACGGGGGAGTGCCGAGGCGGTCGACGGCGGGCATCTGCTGCTCGCTCTGCTCGACCGCGAGGCGAGCCGGGGGTCCTTCGCCCTCGCCTCCCTCGGCGCGGCGCGTCACCGGGACTCGATCGAGGAGGCGCTGAGCGGGGCGCGGCGCCGTGGCGGCCTCTCGCAGGCCGACACGGACGCGCTGGCCGGGCTCGGCATCGACGTCGCCGAGATCGTCTCCCGGGTCGAAGAGGTCCATGGCGAGGGCGCGCTGTCGGACGGCGGCGGCAAGTCCGGGGCCGGGGCAGGGGT
>NZ_WMBF01000870.1:0-855 GCF_019400875.1 Streptomyces anatolicus
GGGGGTGGTGGTGCGTCGAGGACTTGGCTCACGTCCGTGGCTTTCGCTCGGGGAGGCTGGAGCGTACGTCGGGACGGGCCCGTATCGTCGCAACGCCGAGCGTAGGGCGCGGGCACGTCGGAACGCAACCGTATCGTCGTGACGCCGCGCGCTGTCTATGCTGTCCGTATGACGACGAGCAGGCCACAGGGTGAACCGGCGAGCGGACCGCGCGGCGAATCGCCGCGCCGCAGGGCGCCCGCCGGGGCCGCCGTGCTCCGCGAGGACGTGACGGAGGCGATCCGCGCCGCGGTCTTCGAGGAGCTGGCCTCCGTCGGCTACGCGCGCATGTCCATCGAGGGCATCGCGCGGCGCGCGGGCGTGGGCAAGACGGCGGTCTACCGCCGCTGGCGGTCCAAGCTGCATCTCGTGCTCGACCTGGTCTCGGCCATAGCGGTGCAGGGGCTCCCGGCGCCGGACACGGGCTCCCTGGAGGGGGATCTGCGGCTGCTGTACGAGGTGACCTCGCGCGCCCTGCGGCACCCGGTCGCCTCCCAGATCATCCCGGACCTCCAGGCGGAGGCGGCCCGCAACCCCGAGATCGCCGAGGCGCTCCAGAAGGCGCTGCGGGAGGGGCAGCACGGGGTCGCGAGCGGCATCGTCCGGGCGGCCGTAGAGCGCGGCGAGCTACGGCAGGGCACGGACGAGGAGCTGGCCCTCGACCTGGTGTCGGGGCCGCTCTACTGGCGCTCGGTGGTGGTGCGGGCGGAGCTTCCCAAGGGGTACTTGGGCCGGCTCGCGGCGGCTACGGCGGCGGGGCTGCGAGCGCTCTGAGACGGCCCGCCCAGACCTGCTCCGGCCCCACCAGCCCTACTT
>NZ_WMBF01000175.1:0-12739 GCF_019400875.1 Streptomyces anatolicus
GTCCAACCGGCACGCTGCCGTTGCGTCTCCGTATGGCGGTGTCGGCATCGCTGCTGGCTGCGAGCGCTGACCTCCCTCTCCGCCGCCTGCGGCCCGGCAGCCCGCCGTCACCGGTGCCCGCCCCCCTTCACACCGCACCGGTGACGGCCCCGCCTCCGCCCTCCTTGACCGGCGGAAATCTTCGGGATATCCGTGAAACCCCGAACGTTTCCTCCGCCCCGCAGGAGAACACCCGTGCCCCACGACGACCACAGGCTCCGCCGCCTCATCTCCACCATGTCCCTGGAGGAGAAGGTCGGCCAGCTCTTCGTGATGCACGTGTACGGACACACCGCCACCGACCCCGACCCCTCCGACGTCGACACCAACCTCAGGGAGTCCGGCGTCCGCGACGCCGCCGAGCTGATCGCCCGCTACCACCTCGGCGGCGTCATCTACTTCGGCTGGGCCCACAACACCCGCGACCCGCACCAGATCGCCGCCCTCTCCCGCGGCATCCAGAAGGCGGCGGCCGCCACCCAGCGCGTCCCCGTTCCCGTACTCATCTCCGTCGACCAGGAGCACGGCATCGTCGCCCGTATCGGCGCCCCCGCGACCCTCCTCCCCGGCGCGATGGCCCTCGGCGCCTCCGGTTCGCACGCGCACGCCCGCGACGCCGCCCGCATCGCCGGCACCGAGCTGCGCGCCCTCGGCATCCACCAGGACCACGCCCCGGACGCCGATGTGAACGTGGACCCCGCCAACCCCGTCATCGGCGTACGCTCCTTCGGCGCCGACCCCGAGGCGGTCGCCGGTTTCGTGACCGCGCAGATCGAGGGGTACCGGAGCGCGGGCATCGCGAGCGCGGCCAAGCACTTCCCCGGACACGGCGACACGACGGACGACAGCCACACCGAGCTGCCGCACATCCACCACACCCGCGAGGAGTGGGACCGTATCGACGCCCCGCCCTTCCGCGCGGCGATCGCCGCGGGCGTCGACTCCGTGATGACCGCGCACATCGTGGTGCCCGCGCTCGACCCCTCGGGCGACCCGGCGACGCTCTCCCGCCCGATCGTGACGGGCGTCCTGCGCGAGGAACTCGGCTTCGACGGCGTCATCGCCACCGACTCGCTGGCGATGCGCGGCGTCCGTACGAAGTACGGCGACGACCGCGTGGCCGTACTGGCGCTGCGCGCGGGCGTGGACCAGCTGCTCAACCCGCCGCAGCCGCAAGTCGCGTGGGAGGCGGTGCTCCAGGCCGTCAGGGACGGGGAGTTGACGGAGGAGCGCATCGACGAGTCGGTTCTGCGGGTGCTGCGCATGAAGGCGAAGGTGGGCCTCCTGACGGGTCTCCTGGACGATGAGGAGAACCCCTCCGCCGACATCCCGGAGACCACGGGAACGGTCGACGCGGTGACGGCCGCCGTCGGCACCCCCGCCCACCTCGCCGCCGCCGACCGCATCGCCGAGGCGACCACCACCCTGCTGCACAACGACAGCGCCCTGTTGCCGCTCTCCCCCCACACCCACCGCGACGTCCTCGTGGTCGGCGCCGACCCCCGCTCCCCGTCCGGCACGACGGGCCCGCCCACCTCGGTCCTCGCCGACACCCTGGCCGCACTCGGCTTCACCGCCACGGCGCTCTCGACCGGAACGTCCCCCGACGGCACGGCCGTCGAGAAGGCGGTGGCGGCCGCCCAGGGCAAGGACGCGGTACTCGTGGCGACGTACAACGTCTCGACCCACACCGCCACGGCGAGGGACAACACCCAGGCCGCCAACGCCACCCTGGACAAGGCCACCACCGGCCCCGCTCCGGCGGGCGGCGAGGACGGGCAGACCGCCCTGGTGGCCGCCCTCAAGGCCACCGGTGTCCCCGTCGTCGCCCTCGCGATCCGCAACCCGTACGACGTGGCCCACCTGCCCCCCGTCGACGCCGCCCTCGCCTCCTACTCCTGGACGGACGTCGAACTGCGCGCCGCGGCACGGGTGATCGCGGGCCGTGTCGCACCCCAGGGGCGGCTGCCGGTGCCGGTGCGGCGGGCGGACGATCCGGCGCGGGTGCTGTACCCGATCGGGCACGGGCTGACGTACTGAGGCATACGAAGCGCCCGGACCCCGCTCCTCAAACGCCGGAGGGGCTGAATGGTCCGCCCCTACGGCCTCAGCGTCTGCTCCTTCTTCACGTCGCGCCGGTCCAGCTTCGCGTCGTACGCCGCCAGCGGCTTGCCCGAAGCGGACGGCACCCCCGCCCACTCCTGGATCCGCTGCGTGGCCCTCGCCTTCTCGGCCGGGGTGAGCTGCGAGACGGTCGCCCCGTGGTGGGCGCCGGGTGCCGTGAGGACGTGGTTGTCGTGCCGGGCGCCCCGCGCGGGGCGGAACTTCTCGGCGCCGTACGGGTCGTACTCGCCGTACACGTACATCATCCGGTGCGCTTGGTGCCGCACCCACGTGTCGATGTCCCGCATCGCGCGCGGGTCGAACGTCATCGGGATCTCGCGCGGCACGAAGTTCCGGGGCGGCTGGTAGCCGTAGCGGCTCAGGCCGCCGAGCCAGGGCTGCTTGATGGTGGGCGCGCCGAGTTCGGTGCCCGCCTGGTAGTAGTACGGCGTGTACGGCGTGAGTCCCTGGTCGGTGTAGGAGGACCAGCCGCCCACCGAGTCGACGTAGTCGAAGAGTTCCTGGTCGCTCACGGTGGCCGCGTCGGGGATCGTGCCGCAGGCGGTGGCGGCGGGCTGGTACTGCCAGAAGCCCCACACGAGGTCCATCACGACGGCCTCGAACGCCTTGTCCAGCGTGCCGACGGTCTTGAAGGTGTACCCCTGCGCCTCGGCGTACGCGGCGAGCTTCCTCGACAGCGGCTCCCTGCGCACCATGGCCTCGCGCTGCACGGCCTGGATCCGGGCGCGGCACTCCTTGGTGCCCACGTGCGCGAGGAACCTGTCGTAGGCCGAGTCCTCCTTGTCGACCGCGTCGTTCGGCGCGACGTAGGAGACGATGCCTGCCATGTCACGCGGGTAGAAGCGTTCGTAGTACGTGGCGGTCATGCCGCCCTTCGAGACGCCGGTGGCCAGCCACTTCTTGCCGTAGATCGGCTTGAGCGCCCGGTAGATGCGGTGCTGGTCCGTGGCGGCCTGCCAAATGTCGAGCTTGGACCAGTCGGCCGGTTCGGGACGCGAGGGAGTGAAGAAGCGGTACTCCATGGAGATCTGGTTGCCGTCGACGATCTGCGTCGGCTCGCGGCGGCTGGGGTTCGTGGAGACGCTGTAGCCGCTGGTGTAGTAGACGGTCGGGCGGCTCGTGTCCTTGTGCAGGACCGTCACGCGCTGTTTGAACGTGCCCTTGGTGGGGCGCCGGTGGTCGACCGGCTGGGTGTAGTTGAGGACGAAGAAGCGGTAGCCGGGGTAGGGCTTCTCCTCGATGAGGCTCATGCCGGGGATGGCGAGCAGCTTGTCCTTGATGTCCGGTTTCGTGGTGGTGGCCCGCTCGCCGGCCAGCGGCCGCTCCCCGGCGGCGGCCGCCGCTCCGGCCGCACTCACCGTGCCTATCAGCACCACGAGCGACAACACCCATCTGAGCACCCTGCGCATGCACCCTCCCCTGTCGACACAGCGATGCCCCGGAACCTAACGGAGCAACTGGGTCCGCACCAGAGGGAGTTGCCGGCGGCCCGCAGGCGTCAGCAGAGGATCCAGCCCGAACTGGCCCCGCGCCCGCTGACCTTCCCCGTCACCCGCACGCAGCGGTTTCCCGCGTGGACCACGACCGGGCCCGCCCGGTGGGTGTAACGCCCCTGGTCGCGGGCGGGGCGGCTGCCGCGCGCCTGGACGCTGACCGACATGGCCTTGCGGGCGCCGGTGCGCTTGGCGATCGTGACGGCGCAGACGAAGCCCCGGGTCTTGAAGACCTCGATCCGGCCCGTGCTGAACGGAAGCGTGCGCACCTTGTGCCCGGCGCACGGTCCCGCGAGGGCGGCGGCCTTGGCCGGGCCTGCCGCGTGGGCCGTGCCGGCAGCGGGGCCCGCCAGGGCGAGCAGAAGGGCGGCGGCGAGTCCGGCGGTGCCGAACGTCAGCCGCCGTCGTATGCGGCCACGGCCGCGACCACTGCTCACAGTTTCCCCTCCCGCCACAGCGGCATCAGCGTACTGGTGTACGGACGCAGCCCACCGCCCGGACGGTTGCGGGAAACCCCGCCTTTTCTGCTGCCGCGGTTCAGGCCGTCTCCACCGGCTCCCCCACGAAGGTCCGCCACAGGCGCGCGTACCGGCCCTCCCGCGCGAGCAGTTCCTCGTGCGTGCCGTCCTCGGCGACGCGCCCGTCGGCCATCACGACGACGCGGTCGGCGCGGGCGGCCGTGGTGAGGCGGTGGGCGACGACCAGGGTGGTGCGCTTGCCCGCGATGCGGTCGGTGGCGTGGTTGACCTGCGCCTCGGTGGCGAGGTCGAGCGCGGCGGTCGCCTCGTCGAGGAGCAGGATGTCGGGGTCGACCAGCTCGGCGCGGGCGAGCGCGATCAGCTGCCGCTGGCCCGCGGAGAGGTTGCGGCCGCGCTCGCTGACCTCGTGGAGGTAACCGCCGTCGAGGGTGGCGATCATCTCGTGCGCGCCGACCGCGCGGGCGGCGGCCTCGACCTCGGCGTCGGTGGCGTCGGGCCTGCCGTAGGCGATGGCGTCGCGGACCGTGCCCGCGAAGAGATAGGCCTCCTGCGGCACGACACCGAGGCGGTGGCGGTACGCGGTGAGGTCCAGGGAGCGCAGATCGGTGCCGTCGACGGTCACGCGCCCGCTCGTGGGGTCGTAGAAGCGGGCGACGAGCTTGACGAGCGTCGACTTGCCCGCGCCGGTCTCACCGACGAAGGCGACGGTCTGCCCGGCGGGGATCCGCAGGCTGATGCCGGTGAGGGCCGCCTCCTCGCCGTTGTACGCGAACCGCACGTCCTCGAAGGCGATCTCGCCGCGCAGCGCGCGGACGTCCTGCGGCTCGTCGGCGGTCTTGGTGGACGTCGGCTCCTGGAGCAGTTCCTGGATGCGGCCGAGCGAGACGGTGGCCTGCTGGTAGCCGTCGAAGACCTGCGAGAGCTGCTGCACGGGCGCGAAGAACAGGTCGATGTAGAGCAGATAGGCGACGAGCGCGCCCGTCGTCAGCGTGCCCGCCTCCACCCGGCCCGCGCCCACGATCAGCACGGCGACGACCGCGAGGGACGACAGGAACTGCACGAACGGGAAGTACACGGAGATCAGCCACTGGCCGCGGATGCGGGCCTTGCGGTAGCTGTCGCTGTTGCGCGCGAACCGCTCGGCACCCGAGCGCTCGCGCCGGAACGCCTGCACGATGCGCAGCCCGGCGACGGACTCCTGGAGGTCGGCGTTGACGGCCGACACCCGCTCGCGCGCCAGTTCGTACGCCTTCACGCTCGACTTGCGGAAGAAGTACGTGCCGACGATCAGCACCGGCAGCGTCGCGAAGACGACGAGTGCCAGCTCCACGTCGATGACGAGCAGCGCGACCATGATCCCGAAGAAGGTCACGACGGAGACGAAGGCGGTGACGAGACCCGTCTGCAGGAACGTCGAAAGCGCGTCCACGTCCGTGGTCATCCGGGTCATGATGCGCCCGGTCAGCTCACGCTCGTAGTAGTCGAGCCCGAGCCGCTGCAACTGGGCGAAAATCTTCAGCCGCAGCGCGTACAGCACCCTTTCGCCCGTACGTCCCGTCATCCGCATCTCGCCGGTCTGCGCCACCCACTGCACGGCGACGGCGGCCAGCGCGATCCCGGAGGCGACCCAGACCGCGCCGAGCGCGAGCTGGTTGACGCCCTCGTCGATGCCGTGCCGGATCAGGACGGGGAGCAGCAGTCCCATGCCCGCGTCGACGGCGACGAGCAGCAGGCTCAGAAGCAGCGGAAGACCGAACCCGCCGAGCAGCCTGCGCAGGTTGTACGACTCCTCGGGCGTGACGGCGCGTGCCTCGTCGATGCCGGGCTTGTCGTCGGCCGGGGGCAGCGCCTCGACCTGGGCGAGCAGTTCCGGCGTGGAGGGCATCCCGGACAGAGCGGTGTCCTGCGGCTCCCGGTCCCCGCTCCACAGGGCGGGCGTGATGCCGCGCTCGGCGTCGAACTCGGCGTCCAGCTCGTCGCGTATCGAGGTGTCCTCGGGCACGTCGGCGGGGTACGCGTGGCCGGGCGACACGCCACCCAGCTCGTCGGGGTCGGTGAGCAGGCGGCGGTAGAGGGGCGAGCGTTCCTGAAGCTCCTCGTGGGTGCCGAGGTCGGCGAGGCGCCCGTCGTCGAGGACGGCGATGCGGTCGGCGAGGCCCAGGGTGGAGCGGCGGTGGGCGATGAGCAGGGTGGTCCGTCCGGCCATGACGCCCCGCAGCGCCTCGTGGATCTCGTGCTCCACGCGCGCGTCCACCGCCGATGTCGCGTCGTCGAGGACGAGGAGGCGGGGGTCGGTGAGGATGGCGCGGGCGAGCGCGATGCGCTGGCGCTGGCCGCCGGAGAGGGTGAGGCCGTGCTCGCCGACCGTGGTGTCGTACCCGTCGGGCAGTTCGGCGATGAACCGGTCGGCCTGGGCGGCGCGCGCGGCGGTCTCGATCTGCTCCTGGGTGGCGTCGGGGTGGCCGTACGCGATGTTCGCGCGGACCGTGTCGGAGAAGAGGAAGGAGTCCTCGGGGACGAGCCCGATGGCGGAGCGCAGCGAGTCGAGGGTCAGCTCGCGCACGTCGTGGCCGCCGATGAGGACGGCGCCGTGCGTCACGTCGTAGAAGCGGGGCAGCAGCAGCGACACGGTCGACTTGCCGCTGCCGGAAGAGCCGACGACGGCCAGGGTCTCGCCGGGGGCTATCCGGAAGGTCAGCCCGTCGAGGACGGGGCGGTCGTCCTCGTACGCGAACCCGACCTCGTCGAACTCGACGGTGGCCGGGGCGTCGGCGGGCAGCTCCTTCGTCCCGTCGCTCATGCTCGGCTCGGTGTCGATCAGCTCAAGCACACGCTCGACGCCCGCGCGGGCCTGCTGCCCGACGGTGAGGACCATGGCGAGCATGCGCACAGGCCCGACGAGCTGCGCGAGATAGGTGGAGAAGGCGACGAACGTACCGAGTGTGATCTCCCCGCGCACGGCGAGCCAGCCGCCGAGGGCGAGCATGGCGACCTGGCCGAGCATCGGGACGGCCTGGAGGGCGGGGGTGTAGCGGGAGTTGAGGCGGATGGTCCGCAGCCGCCCGGCGAAGAGCCTGCGCCCGACCTCGCGGAGCTTGCCGGTCTCCTGGTCCTCCTGCCCGAACCCCTTCACCACGCGTACGCCGCTGACGGCGCCGTCGACCACTCCGGCGACGGCCGCCGCCTGGGCCTGCGCGTACCAGGTGGCGGGGTGCAGCCGGGTGCGGGAGCGGCGGGCGATGAACCACAGGGCGGGGGCGACGGCGAGGGCGACGAGGGTGAGCGGCAGCGAGAGCCAGGCCATGATCCCCAGCGAGATCACGAAGAGCAGGATGTTGCCGATGGTCATCGGCAGCATGAAGAGCAGGCCCTGGATGAGCTGGAGGTCGCTGGTGGCGCGCCCGACGACCTGCCCGGTGGACAGCTCGTCCTGGCGCCGCCCGTCGAGCCGGGTGATCGTCCCGTACATCTCGGTGCGCAGGTCGTGCTGGACGTCGAGGGCGAGGCGGCCGCCGTAGTACCGCCGGATGTAGGTGAAGACGTAGACGAGGGCGGCGGCGCCGATGAGGGCACCCGCCCAGGGGCCCATGGAGCGTCCGCCGCCCTGGCCGTCCGCCCCGATGACGTCGTCGATGATCACCTTGGTGATCAGGGGGACGAGGGCCATGACGGCCATGCCGGCGAGCGAGGCCCCGAGCGCGAGCACGACGTCCTTCGGATACCGCCACGCGTATCCGCTGAGCCGCCGCGCCCATCCCCGTTGCTCTGTCACGTGCTGCCTCCCGTAGACCTGACCTGCCGAGAGGCCCAACGCGGCGGGACCCGGATTTCATCCCGCCGCGCTGGAAGGAGGCACCCCGAAGGGGCGCGGGGAACTGCGCGCCCAGCCACAGCGCTCCCGCACCAGGTCGACGGGCCCGCTGTCCCCCGGAGACTCAGCTGCCCGGAACAGCCACAAAGGCCTCACGCGGCGTATCCGTAGGCACATACCGCCCGCCCGCCGACGCCCGAGGAGCAAGATCCTTATGAATAGCCTTGGCCACGCCCTGAATCGTGGTGACCCCGTAATTCATGGTGCTGTTCCCGTGCGTGAGCACGGAGATGGTGTAGTCATGCCCACCGCCCTTGAACGCGCCGATGCTGTGCACGCGCCAGCCGTGGGTCGACCGCTGCAGCCAGCCATTCTTGACGTGTATCGAGACCCCGGCCGGCGCCCCCGCCGGGGTGCCCCAGCGCTGCGAGGAGACGACCTTGCCCATCAGCTTCAGCATGTAGGCGCGCGCGT
Source organism: Streptomyces anatolicus (assembly GCF_019400875.1). Classification (NCBI taxonomy): domain Bacteria; kingdom Bacillati; phylum Actinomycetota; class Actinomycetes; order Kitasatosporales; family Streptomycetaceae; genus Streptomyces; species Streptomyces anatolicus. Next base: position 8,421 of record NZ_WMBF01000175.1, read on the forward strand.
TGTCGCTGAGGACGGAGTTCTCGGCGGTGATCAGCGCGAGGAGCTTCTGCTCGTCGGCCGCGTTGATCCGGGTCAGGCCCCAGTAGCCGCCGGACCCCGGCACGGTCTTCGTCATCTTGGCGGCCTTGAGGAAGGCGTTGATCTTCCCCGTGCCGAGCTGGCGCCAGAGCGTGCTGGTCGCCGCGTTGTCGGACTGGGTGATCATGGCGTGCGCGAGGTCCGACTCGCGCTCGGTCAGCTTGCGCTCGGTCTTCTTCGCGTCCCACAGGAGCGTGGCGAGGACGGTCGCCTTGACGATGCTGGCCGAGTCGAACGAGGTGGTGGAGCGCAGGGTGCAGGTGGTGCCGGTGGTGCGGTCGCGGAGGCCGATCGCGACGGTCCCCTTGCGGTTCTTCAGCGCGGCGGTGATGTCCTTGGTGAGCTTGGCGGCGAGGCCGGCCTGAGCCGAGGTGCAGGTGACCGTCGGCGCGGGCGCGGCGACGGCGGGCGCGGCGGCGCCGAGCGGCACGAGCACTCCGGCGGCAAGGCCTGCGGAGAGCAGGCGGGCACGCCGGGATATCCCGGATGTCGGGTGAGTCATGGATTCTTCCCATCCCCTTGGGCAGTACAAGACCCTCGGGGTCCGTACCAGCGCGCCCCCTGCGCGCTTGCACCAGATGACTCACCGACACCGGCGATGGTTGCACGAAAGGCAGCACCAAAGACCGCCGACCAAGCCGGCCGGAGCAGCCACCGACGCTAAGCGATCTCCCCCATCCACATGCGCCGCCCCAGCTCATCCAGATCCGCTCTGCGCTGCTCGTATTCGGGCAGGGCAATCCGCACGAGCCGCCAGAAATCCGCACGGTGTCCTGGCACGGCCACGTGCGCCAGCTCATGCGCGATGACGTAGTCGATCAAGTGCATGGGGAGCTGGAAGAGCGGCCATCCCAGGCTCATCAGGCCCCGTTGCCCCGCTTCACCCGGCGGTCGGTAGGAACCCCACCGCTGTCCGAGGTCTCGTACCTCAAGCCTCGGCTCGGCCACCCCCATCCGGGCTGCCCAGGGCTGGAGCCGGTGCCGCGTCCAGACCCGGCCGGTCCGGCAGTACCAGTCGACCAGCGCCGCCCGGCCCGCCTCCGGGTCTTCGGCCACTGCCCGTCCCATGACGAGCCGCCCAGCCATGAGCCGGACCCGGACGTCCGCCTCCTCGCCGTCCGAGAGGGCGAGCCGGTACGTCCTGCCTAGATAGCGGAAGAGTTCCCCGTCGACCAACCGCTTCGCCACGTTGACCGGCCGGACACGTTCCCGCTCCGCGAGCTTGGTGACCAGCCACGACCGGTGCCCGCGTACAAAGCTCTCCGCCTCCCGGGCCGTCCGCTCTCCGGGCACGTGCAGGACGAGACTGGCATCGGGGGTGACGGTGAGTGCAAACCTCTTCCTGCGCGGGCTGACCCGCATCCGCAGGGCCAAGCCGTCGACGGTGAGCAGCTCACCGTCGACAGGAGCGGTCTGATTCTCGGCGCGAACGGTCACACCCTCTATTCTCCCCGGACCCTGCCCAGGAATCTCGCCCGGTTGTCCTGCGCGTACGCGGCGAGACGCTGAGCCGCCGCCTCCAAGGCTGTCCAGTCGCCTCCGGTGGGCCTCAGTCCCCCCCTGAGCAAGTCGGTGTGGAGGGCACTGGCGAGATTGGTGATGTCTTGGTGCTGCCTTTGGTATGAGGCCTTGGCCATGATGTGGGCCGCTGTGTCGCAGACCGCGGCCACGAGCGGCCGGACGTCGTCCTCCGTCTGGCGAATACCGGGGCTGTCCGCCACGAGTTGCTCCACCAGGCGGTAGACCTTCTGTTCCAGAGGGGAGAGACCGGCGAGCGCGGGGTCCTCCTCGTCCTCCTGCCTGGCCTCGTCGATCAGCTCCCTGAACTTCTCCGCCTGTTCCTCGAAGCGTCCGGGGATCTCCCGCAGGATCTCTTCGAGCCGCTGGGAGAGGCGGGTGTACTTCTCGGGGTCCTCCCGCTTGACGCGCTCCTCCAGATGGAAGCGGAGCGCGTGCCCCATCTCAGCGGCGGCGTCCTTCGCCGGCAGCGCGCGCACCGCGTCGTCGAAGCCGTACGCGGCGATCGAGACCGGCGGGATCGCCTGCTCGATATCGGGCCCTTCCAGATGGTCGGCGATCATGGCCCGGACCTTGCGCCCGTAACGACGCATCGTGAAGGTCCCGCCCTCGCCGTCCCGATGCAGGCGACGGATGCGCTTCTGAAGCAGGGCCCACCGCCGGGCGTCCGCCACGTAGTTGAGCGCTTCTTCGTGGGGCAGTACACGTTCCATGGTGGCGAGGAACGCGTGCAGGACCTCGTCGTAGCCGAACCGGATGTCTTCCGCGTCGAACCGCGCCAGGGCGTCCCGCAGCCGGACGGGGTCGGACAAGTCCGCGTCCGTGACGCCGTTCCGGAGCAGGAAGGCACGCACGGTGTCGGCGGCCGGTTTCAGGGCGTCGACCTCTTCGGACATGCTGCGCATGGTGTCGTCGACATCGGCATTCCGGTATCCGTCCAGCGCCTCGGCGAGGTGCTTGAAGACGCCGTAGTAGTCCACCACGTACCCGATTTCCTTGCCCGGGTAGGGCCTGTTGACGCGAGCGACCGCCTGCAGCAGTTCGGCGTCCCTGATCGGCCGGTCCAGGTAGAGCACCTGCTCGCGCGGGGCGTCGAACCCCGTCAGCAACATGGACTTCACGATCAGGAAGGCGATGGGGCTTTCCGGATGCACAGGGTCGGGAACGGTCCGCCGCTGGGTTTCTTGTTCACCTGCCGAGGCTTCGGACCAGGGAGCGTTGCCGCTCCCCGAGCCTGCGCCATGGTGCCCGTCACTCGGCGCAGGTGGCGGGTACAAGGGCGTCGTTGCCACCCACTCGGGCTCCGGCGTCGGCTGCGGGAACCCCTTCTGGAAGCGCTCAATGTACGCCTCCTGCCGCTTGCCATCGGTCCACTCGGCCCACCGGCCGCGCTTGTCGTCGGCACTCGACGAAATGACCGGCACGAAGTCGATCCGGCGAAGCAGTGACCGGAATCGGTACGCTTCATGGAGATACCGAAGCCGCTTTTCGAGCTTCTCCGGCGGGATACCCGCTACAGACCCAGGGTCGTACCCGTCAAGTTCGGCAAGCAGCCGATCGCGCGCCGCGCGCAGTGCGTGGTGGTACTGCACGGCCGCCTTACGGCTCACGGCCGCGACCTGGGCCTTGAAGCCCCCGCTGGACAACACTGTTGTCACCCAGTGCTCCAGCATGTCGTCGGCCTTCGCCGCGATCATCGGCACGGACTCGGCAACGTCCCGCTCGGTTGGCCAGCGTCTGAGCAGGGCTGCCCGCTCCTCAGGGCTGCGGTCCCGCACCAAGTCGTCGAAGTTCCGGTCGAGGCTCGCCCCGTCCCGGACCTCGCCCTCCCCGGTGCGCCCTTCGTAGCGGATACGTACGACGACACCGTCGTGCTCGGCGTCCTCCATCCGGTACTCATCGAGGAAGCCGCGCTCGGAGTGCCCGCGCCCGAAGATCCGCCGGGTGTCCTCCTCCCGGCCGGTGACGATGGGCGTTCCCGTGAAGCCGATCTTCGCGGCGTTGGGGATCGCCTTGCGCAGGGCGGCGTGCAGGAAGCTGGTGTGTGAGCGGTGGGCCTCGTCGACGAGGACGAGAATGTCGGATGAGGTGCTGCACTCGGGGAAGTCGGGTTCCCGTTTCTTGCCCTTGCCCTTCCCCCTGGCCTTCCTCGCCTTCTTGGCCTGCTCGAACTCCGCTACGAGATTCCGGTCGTCGGCCTCCGATTCGGCCTCCCCGGAGAAGGTCAGCCCGGCACCGTACTTCTGGATCATCCCGAAGACGACGCGTGGCCCTCCGTCCCGCAGCAGCCCCTCCAACTGCGTACGCGTGGTGGCCGTCTCAACATCGGACTCGCTGAGCTTCAGCGTCCGCGTCAACTGACGCTGCAGCTGGGTCCGGTCGGTGACGACCACGACCATGAACCGGCTGAGACTGGGATGCAGATGGATCCGACGCACCAAGAACGTCATGGTCAAGCTCTTGCCAGAGCCCTGGGTGTGCCAGATGACCCCGCCGCGCTCGTCCTCGTCGCCGGTCTCAGGCCGGGTCTTGCCGGTCAGCAGTCTGCGTACGGCCTTCTCGGCCGCTCGGTACTGCTGGTGCCGGGCGACTGCCTTGACGAGCCGTACAGCCCCGTCATCGGACTCGACGGGCAGCGGGATGATGTAGTGACGTACGACGTTGAGCAACGCCGCCCGACGCAGCACGACACCGACGAGCTTCTGCTGTTCGGTGAGGGGACG
>NZ_WMBF01000871.1:0-852 GCF_019400875.1 Streptomyces anatolicus
GTCTGCGGCACCCCGACCGCCACGGCCCGCGAGGTGATCCGCGAGACCGAGCCGTTCGACCGCGGCTTCTTCACCGGCATGATCGGCTGGGGCGACGCGAACGGCGACGGCGAGTGGGTCGTCACCATCCGCTGCGCCGAGGCCGAGGAACGCTCCCTGCGGCTGTACGCGGGCGCGGGCGTCGTCGCCGCGTCGGACCCGGCGGCGGAGACCGCGGAGACGGGCGCGAAGTTCCGTACGTTCCTGAACGCGGTGGGGGCGGAGCTGTGAGCGACGCACGTCATGCCGTCGACGGCGAGGCACGAGGCGGCGAGGCACGAGGCGCCGAGGCACCCACGTGGCCCGAGGAGTTCGCAGCCCGCTACCGCGCTGCCGGCTACTGGCGCGGTGAGACCTTCGGGCAGCTCCTGCGCGACCGCGCGGCCGAACACCCCGACCGGATCGCGATCGTCGACCCGGCGGGCGGCCGCCGCTGGACATACGGCCAGCTCGACCGCCGCGCCGACCGCCTCGCGGCGGGCCTGCTCGCCCGGGGCATCGCCAAGGGCGACAAGGTGGTGGTGCAGCTCCCCAACATCGCCGAGTTCTTCGAGACGATCTTCGCGCTCTTCCGGATCGGCGCGCTGCCGGTCTTCGCGCTGCCCGCGCACCGGGAGACGGAGATCCGCTACTTCTGCGAGTTCACCGAGGCCGCCGCGTACGTCATCCCGGCCGAGCACGGCGGCTTCGACTACCGCGAGCTCGCGGCGAACGTCCTCTCCCAAGTCCCCGCCCTGCGGCATGTGTTCGTGGCGGCGGGCGACCCCGGCGCCTTCGAGGCCCTGGCGGACGTACCGATCGATCCCGCAGGAC
>NZ_WMBF01000176.1:0-12578 GCF_019400875.1 Streptomyces anatolicus
CGCCAGGGCACCCCCGTCGAAGGAGAGGCCACTTGAGAAGAGGCACGCGGCTGCTCGCAGGCGCCCTGACCGTGGCCTGCGCCGCGCTCCTCGGCCCCAGCACCCCCACCGACGGCGCCCTCTTCAACAGACCACTGCCCCCGCAGGCCGCCGAAAACGTCGTTCCGGGCCGGGTCATGACGTGGAACATCTGCAACCCCTGCGACGAGAGCAACGTCGGCCGAGCCGCGGAGATCGCCACCTACGCGCCCCAGCTCATCGGCCTGCAAGAGGCCTGCGTACGTGACGTGGAGAAGATCCGCGCCTACCTGAAGCACCTCTACGGGCTGAACTACCACGTCGAATACGGAATGGTCCTGCGCAACCGCGGCCGCTGCGGAGGCTGGCCCTGGCGCCCCGGCGCCTTCGGCCAGGCGATCCTCTCGGCGACCCCGATGACGGAACGTACGCACGTGGAGTACCCCGACGGCGGCTCCGAGGACCGCGGCTACATGGCCGTCACCACCACCGTCGGCGGCCGGCCCACCCGGGTCTTCAACACCCACCTCGCCCAGCGCCGCCAGGAAGCGGTCCGCGCGGAGCAGACCCGCGTACTGGCCACGGCCGTCGCCCCGTACGAACGCGCGATCGTTCTCGGCGACTTCAACGCCGTACCGGAGACCCCCGAACTCACCGGAATGTGGTCACTGGCCACGGACGCGGACCCCCAGTGCCGGCCCTCACCCCCCGAACCCGCCCCCGGCACCTGCGAGACGACCACCGACTGGCACGCCAAGTTCGACTACATCTTCCTGCGGGGGGAACTCACCCCGCTCAGGCACGCCGTACGCCCCACCCCGTACTCGGACCACCACCTGCTCCACACCGACCTGGCCCCTACGCGTACGTCCCGACGAGCCGCGCCAACTGCCGCCCAGCCGCCCGCAGGGGCTCCTCGCTCCGGCTGACCTGCGCGGTCACCTCCGCGCCCTCCAACGTACTGATCACCGTCGTCGCCAGCTCCCGCGCGTCCCCGGGGGCGAGGCCCGCCGCGGTGAGCCGCTCCTCGACGATCCGCTCCCAGCCGCGCAGCGCCTCCGCGCAGACCCGCTGGATCTCGGAGTCCGTGCCGAGCGTCTCCAGGGCCGCGGCCGTGACGGGGCAACCGTCGACCCAACCCGACTCCCGCAGCGCGACGGCGAGTTCGCCCGCGCACCGCTCGATGGCCGCACCAGGACCACCGTCACGGTCACCGTCCAGCCCCTCCAGCCCCTCCCGCAGCAGCTGCGCGAACTCCTCCGCGCTGTGCGCGAGGGCCGCCACGGCGACGGCTTCCTTGCCGCCGGGGAAGAAGTGGTAGACGGAGCCGAGCGTGGCGTCCGCCTCCTTGGCGATCTGCTTGATGCCGGTACCCACATACCCCTGCCGCTGGATGAGCCGCGCGGCGACGACGACGATCCGGTCACGGGTACTGGGGTTCGCGCTCTTCGCGGCGCTGCTGTGGGCCATGGCCTCACCTTACCCGCCCATTAAGTAGAGCGTTCGTTCTAGACCTGTGCTACGTTCTGCCCGAGCGGCTAAATAGAGCGCTCGTTCTAGCTCACTTCCACGAACAGAGGAACCGCATGTCTCGCACGATCACCGTCATCGGTCTGGGCCCGATGGGCCAGGCCATGGCCGCCGCCTACCTGAACCGGGACTACCGAGTCACGCTCTGGAACCGCACCCCGTCCCGCGCCGACGCCTTGGTGAAGCGCGGCGCGACCCTCGCCGCGACGCCCGAAGAGGCCCTGGCCGCCTCCGACTTGACGATCCTCAGCCTCACGGACCTCGACGCGATGTACGCGATCCTCGAACCCGCCGAGGCTGCGCTCGCGGGCCGCACCCTGGTGAACCTCAGCTCGGACACCCCGGAGAAGGCCCGGGCGGGCGCCCGCTGGGTGACGGAACACGGCGGCACACTCCTCACCGGCGGCGTCCTGTGCCCGCCGCCCCTGATCGGCACGGCCGACGCGTCGACGTTCTACAGCGGGCCGCGCGAGACGTACGAGACCCACCGCGAGGCCCTGGAAGTGATCACCGGCAAGACGGATTACCGGGGCGAGGACCCGGGCCTCGCCGCGCTGATGTACCAGCTGAACATGGCCATTTTCTGGCCCTCGATGATCGCCTACTGGCAGGCCGTGGCCCTGGCCGACGCCCACGGCCTCACGGCCACCGACATCGCCCCCTACGTCACGGAGAACTTCGCGGGCATGGGCCACTTCGTCGACTTCTACGCCTCCCGCATCGACGCGGGCAACCACGAGGGCGACGTGGACCGCACCGCGATGGGCCTGGCCAGCATGGACCACGTGGTCCACACCGCATCGGACGCGGGCGTGGACACGGCGTTCCCCGAGGCGGTCAAGCACATCTTCCACCGAGTGATCGATGCGGGCCACGGCGCGGACAGCTTCAGCAGGGCGGTGGAACTGATGAAGAAGCGGTGACGCCGCACCCGAAAGGGTGATCGCAGTCCACTCATCGGATTTCCGCACCCGGCCCCGCTTAGCTTTCCCCCATGGTCACCTCACACCACGAGGCCTCCCACCGGATCTTCCAGGAACGCCCGGAGATCCTCGGCCCTGTCTTCGGACTGCTCGGCATCCCGCCGCCCGCCAAGGCCGTCGTGGAAGTCCTCACGCCCGACACCACTGAGATCCGCCCCATCGAGCGCCGCGTCGACAGCGTGCTCCGCGTCGAGCCATCGGACGGCCGCGACAGCTTCCTCCTCGCCATCGAGTCCCAGGGGCGGCGCGATGCGGACAAGGCGACGAGCTGGGCGTACTACGTCGCGTATCTGCAAGCGAAGTACGACCTGCCGGTGCTACTGCTCGTCGTCTGCCAGGACAGGGCGACCGCGAACTGGGCGGCGGGCCCGTTCACCTGCGGAGCGCTGGGATGGACGGCGCTCACCACCCATCCCCTCGTCCTCGGGCCCGAGAACGTACCGGTCATCACCGATCCGTCCGAAGCGGCACGGGACTTGGCGATGGCGGCGTTCTCGGCCCTGACACATGGCCGCAGAAAAGACGCCGGCGCCATACTGGAGGCGCTGGCTCGTGCCCTGCGAGCGACCGACAAGAAGTCCGCCGACTACTACAGCGATCTGCTGGACGTCGGCCTGGGAAACACCCCGGCCGCAGCGGAATGGAGAGAACTCATGACGTTCGTCAGCTATTTCCCGGGCCGGGGCACCCTCCGTGAGGAGGCCTACCTCGAAGGCAAGGAGGAGGGCAGGGCCGAGGGCGCGACCGAGGCTCTGGTTGAGGAGCGTGTTCGCACCCTCATCCACCTCCTCGAACACCGCCTCGTCCCCCTCCCCGACCCCGCCCGCGAACGCATCACCACCTGCACCGACCCCGACATCCTCGCCCGCTGGCAGGATCTGGCCTTCACCGTCCACTCCGTCGACGAGCTGTTCGCCGAGGACACGCCGCCGAAGGCAACGGCGTAGCGAGCCCACCGCGCCCACGGTGTACGCACGATGCGTACACCGTGCGCTACGATGACGGGACGAACCCGTGGACGTACGAGGAGGCCCCCGTGCCCGCTGAGCAGAAGTCCGAGATCGCCTCGGTGTGGACCCGGCCCCGGCGTCAGCGCGAGCAGTTGAGCCGGGAGCAGATCGTGGCCGAGGCCGTGCGGCTGCTCGACGCCGACGGGATCGAAGCGCTCAGCATGCGCAAGCTCGGGACCCGCCTCGACGCGGGCGCCACCTCCCTCTACCGCCACGTCGCCAACAAGGACGAGCTGATCGAGCTGGTCGTCGACGAGGTCTACGGCGAGCTGGCGGTGCCCGCCGCGACCGGCCCCGCCGACTGGCGCGACGCCGCCGCCCGCAGCGCCTACAGCCTGCGCGCGATGATCCTGCGGCACCCCTGGGTCGCCTCCGTCCTCGGCCAGGTCGGCCTCATCCACCTCGGCCCGAACGTGACGAGGATGTCGGAGCGCATGGCCGCCGTGTACGGGGTGGCCGGCTTCCCCGCCGACGAGACCGAGCAGGCGCTGAGCACCGTCATCTCGTACGTCATCGGAATGGCCACCAGCGAAGCCGCCTATCTGTCCCTCATCGCCCGCAGCGGCAAGACCGAGCAGGAGTTCGCCGCAGACCTGCCGGCGCCGCCGCAGGGCGCCGGGCAGCGGGACCCCCGCGCCGAGGACCCGGCCAAGGCGCGCGAGGAGACCTTCGACTACGGCCTCCAGCGCGTACTCGACGGGCTCGGCGTCCGGCTCAGCGCGAGCTGAGGGCGGCGAAAACGCCAACTGGGCCTGGTCCACGGCCAACTGGGCCACTCACCGTGCGCCGCGCCCGGCTCACGGTGAGCTATGTCATGCGGGGTCATGGCTTAATTTGACGCCGCCTTCACACTCCCCTACGTAAGCTTCACTGCATGGCCACGACTCCCTCCCCCGACCGGCGACGTACCGCCGACGAGGTCAACGAGGAGATCCGTGCGCTGTGGCTGAGCGCCGGCGGACGCCTGAGGCCCGACGAGCGACGGGTGTACGAACAACTCGTCACCGAATGGGCCGAAGCCGAAGCCAACTCCACCCCCACACACGCCGCGTAGCCCCTTAAGGGACCCAGGCAGAGCGGCCCGTCTGGGGCGCCCCGAAGGGGCGCGGGGCTGTGACATATACGGCTCCGCCGCGGGGGCGCGACCAGCCACCACGCACCGGCACTCGAAGACGACCAAGCAGAAGCAGACGCACAAAAAGGCCCCGGAACCATTCAGGTTCCGGGGCCTTACGACAACCAGGACAACCGCTACTGCGCCGCCGGCTTCCGCAGGGAGATGTTCAGCTCCCGCAGCCGAGACTCGTCAAGCTCGGTCGGCGCCCCCATCATCAGATCCTGCGCGTTGCCGTTGAGCGGGAACGCGATCGTCTCCCGGATGTTCGGCTCATCCGCCAGCAGCATCACGATGCGGTCCACACCCGGCGCGATGCCACCGTGCGGCGGCGCCCCGAGGCGGAACGCCCGCAGCATGCCCGCGAACTCGTGCTCGACGGTCTCCGCGTCGTAGCCCGCGATCTCGAAGGCCTTCAGCATGACCTCGGGCTCGTGGTTCCGGATGGCGCCGGAGGACAGCTCGATGCCGTTGCAGACGATGTCGTACTGCCACGCGAGGATGTCGAGCGGGTCCTTCTCCTCCAAGTCCTTCATGCCGCCCTGCGGCATCGAGAACGGGTTGTGGGAGAAGTCGATCTTGCCCGTCTCCTCGTCCTTCTCGTACATCGGGAAGTCGACGATCCAGCAGAACCGGAAGACGCCCTCCTCGAAGTGCCCGGCACGCTTCGCGGCCTCCACGCGCACCGCCGACATGATCTTCGAGACCTCGTCGAACTCGCCCGCGCCGAAGAAGACGGCGTGACCGGCCTCAAGGCCGAGCCGCTTGGTCAGCTCCGCCACATTCGCCTCGGTCAGGAACTTGGCGATCGGGCCCGTCAGCGAGCCGTCCTCGGCCACCCGCACCCAGGCCAGGCCCTTGGCGCCGTGCTCGACGGCGTAGTCACCGAGGCCGTCGAAGAACTTGCGGGACTGCGAGGCCGTGTCCGGCACCGGAAGCGCGCGCACGTGCTTGCCCGCGAAGGCCTTGAAGTCGGAGCCCTCGAAGATGTCCGTGATGTCGTGCAGTTCGAGCTTGGCGCGCAGGTCCGGCTTGTCGTTGCCGTACTTCAGCATCGACTCGCGGAACGGGATGCGCGGGAAGGGGGACGTCACCTCGCGGCCGCCGCCGAACTCCGTGAACAGCTCGGTCATCAGCTTCTCGATGGGCTGGAAGACGTCTTCCTGCTCCACGAAGCTCATCTCGACGTCGAGCTGGTAGAACTCGCCCGGCGAGCGGTCCGCGCGCGCGTCCTCGTCGCGGAAGCAGGGCGCGATCTGGAAGTAGCGGTCGAAGCCCGAGATCATCAGCAGCTGCTTGAACTGCTGCGGCGCCTGCGGCAGGGCGTAGAACTTGCCCGGGTTCAGGCGGGAGGGGACGACGAAGTCGCGGGCGCCCTCGGGGGAGGTCGCGGTGAGGATCGGCGTCGCCATCTCGTTGAAGCCGAGGGCCACCATCTTGGAGCGGATGGAGGCGATCACGGCCGACCGCAGCATGATGTTGCGGTGCATGCGCTCGCGGCGCAGGTCCAGGAAGCGGTACTCCAGGCGCCGCTCCTCGTTCACGCCGTCCTCGGCGTTGATCGTGAAGGGCAGCGGGCCCGCGGCGCCGAGCACCTCGACCTCGGCGGCCTCGATCTCGATCTCGCCGGTCGGCAGCTCCGGGTTCACGTTCTCCGCGCCGCGCGAGACGACCTTGCCGTCGACGCGGACGACCGTCTCCTTGGAGAGCTTGTCGAGCGTCTCGGCGGCGGCCGTGCCCGGGCGGGCCACCAGCTGCGTGATGCCGTAGTGATCGCGGAGATCGATGAAGAGAATGCCGCCCAGGTCTCGGCGATTGTGCAGCCAGCCGCTCAGCCGGACGTCGGTGCCGACGTCAGAGGCGCGGAGCTCGCCGCAGGTGTGGGACCTGTACCGATGCATCGTCGTTCATCCAGTCTTCGCGAATAGGGGAGAGAGCAGACCATCCCAAGGCTACCGTCCGGGCGAAGATCGGTTTCCGGATATCCGCCGGGCCACCCCCTCCGGCGGCCCGGCGAGGGGCCCGCGCTGCCGGGGCTCGGTGGCGGTGGGCCCGTACATCTTCCTAAAGTGGGTCAATGCGCACCGACGATCCCCCCTCGCAGGTGGGGAACGATCCCCTCTCGCAGGTGGGGGACGAGTCCCTGCCTCCCCTGCGGGACGTCCTGGCCGCCATCGCGACCGGGCTCTGGCGCTGGGACAACGCGTCCGGGACCGTCACGGTCGACGCCGAGGCGGCCCGGCTCCTCGGTCTGCCCGCGCGCGCCCAGACCCTGACCGAGGCGGCCGTGCGCTCCCGCTTCCACCCGGTCGACTGGAACGAGATCTACGGAACCGTCCAGCTCGCCGTCGCCGAGGGCACCCTCGCCGAGGCCCGGCTGCGGATCATGGACGACACGGGACGCCGGGTGCTGCGTACCGTACGCAGCCGCTCCAAGCCCGTCCTGCACGACGCTACCGAGGCGTACGAACTGATCGGCACCCTGCAAGAGGTGACCGAGCCCGCGCCGGGCACCGCCGCCCGCACCCCCGTCACCGGCGACTGGCGGCGCTCGCGTGAGGCGTTCCTGCTCGACGCGGGCCGCGCGCTGGCCGAGGCGCGGTCGACGGAAGAGGTGCTGCGGGTCGCGGCGGGGCTCTCCATGCCGGGGTTCTCGCCGGACGGGCTCGCCGTCTTCGGGGTGGCGGGCGACCGGCTCTCGATCATCGGGCACCACGGGCACCAGCCGGGCGACGACGGGCCCTTCTCCGCGATGCCGCTGGACACGGACTATCCGGCCGCCGAGGTCGTACGCACCGGCCGTGCCGTCTATCTCTCCTCGCCGGAGGACTACCGCCGCCGCTATCCGGCGGCCTGGCCGCTGGCGCGGCGCTTCGAGCGGCAGTCGTGGGCGTTCCTGCCGCTGACGGTGGCGGGCCGCACGATGGGCGCGTGGATGGCCGCCTTCGCCTACCCCGTCTCCTTCACGCCCGACGAGCGCTCGGTCCTGACGACGGTCGCGCGGATGCTGGCGCAGGCCCTCTCGCGGGCCGGGGTCGCCGAGTCCGAGCGGGAGCTGACGGAGGGGCTGCAGCGCTCGATGCTGCCGATGCTCGGGCCGCAGATCCCGGGGATGAGCGTGGCGGCCCGCTATGTGCCGACCGGCGGGGGTCTCCAGGTCGGCGGCGACTGGTACGACATGATCCCGCTGCCCAACGGCCGTATCGCCTTCGTCATCGGCGACGTCCAGGGGCACGACGTGCGCGCGGCGGGGCTGATGGGTCAGCTGCGGATCGCCCTGCGCGCGTACGCCTCCGAGGGGCACCGCCCGGACGCGGTGCTTTCGCGGGCGACCCGTTTCCTGTCGGGGATCACGGAGTCGATCACCTACGGTTCGAGCGGCAGCGGCGCCGACGAGTCGGCGGCGTACGACCCGCGCTTCGCGACCTGCCTGTACGTCGAGGCCGACCCGGCCACCGGCGTCCTGGAGCTGGCCCGCGCGGGCCACCCCGAACCCGCGATACGCATGAGTGACGGAACGGTTCTGCTGAGGCCCACGGCGGGCGGTCTGCCGCTGGGCATCGACCCGGACGCGGACTATCCGACCACCCGTCTCGTCCTGGAGCCCGGCGAGACCATGCTGATCTGCACGGACGGCCTGATCGAGACCGGCGGCCACGACCTGGACAGCGGCTGGGCGCGGATCAGGGCGACCCTGGAGGCGTACCTCGGCGAGGACGAGGAGGACGGCCTCGAACTCCTCGCCGACCGGCTCGTCCAGGCCGTGCACGGGCCCACCTCGCACTACACCACCGGCCCGCTCGCCGACCGCCGCGAGGACGACATAGCGGTGCTCCTGCTGAGCAGGACCAGCCGCCCCGAGCAGCGCACGGACGCCCGCAGGACCGTCCTGACGGTCGCGCAGGCCGAGCCGGAGCGGGTCGCGGGGGCCCGCCGCCATCTGCGGGACCTGCTGCACGACTGGGCGGACGACGACCAGGTCGACTCGGCGGTACTGATGGTCTCGGAGATGCTCACGAACGTCCTCGTGCACACGGACGGGGACGCCCTCCTCGTCGCCGAGGTCACCGGCGAGCCGGGCGCGCGTCGGCTGCGGGCCGAGGTCGCGGACGGCAGCGACGATCTGCCCCATAAGCGGCGGCCTGGCGAGCTTGCGTCGTCCGGGCGCGGGCTGGTTCTGATGGAGCTGCTTGCGGGGGCTTGGGGCGTGGATCCGCGGGGGGACGGCAAGAGCATCTGGTTCGAGCTTTATGAGGACGCGAATGCCTCCGGCGGTGGGGCGGGGGACTGAGTACCGGGGCAGCGGCGGGGGGCCGATGACGCGCGGGTTGTCGTGGGCCGGTCGCGCAGTTCCCCGCGCCCCTTCGGGGCGCTCTCCTCGGGGCGCTACGGCGTGGCGGTGTAGCGAGCGCGCAGTTCCGAGAGGACTCCGAAGGCCGCTGCCGTCAGGGGGACGGCCAGGAGCATGCCGAGGATTCCGGCGACGGACGCGCCCGCCGTGATCGTCAGCATCACCACGGCCGGGTGCATCTGGACCGTACGGCTCTGGATCACCGGTTGCAGGATGTGTCCTTCGAGGACCTGCACGGCGAGCACCACGCCCAGTGCCCACAGCGCGATGACGAAGCCGCGGTCGGCGAGGGCGACGAGGACGGCGATCGCGCCGGACAGGAACGCCCCCAGATACGGGATGTACGCGCCGACGAACACGAGCGCGCCGAGGCCCACCGCGCCCGGCACACGGAGGATCAGCAGTCCGACGGTGATGCAGAGGGCGTCGATGAACGCGATGATCGTCGTGCCCCGCATGAACCCCTCGATCGCCACGAAGGCGCGGCGCGCCATGGCCTCCACGACATCGGCGGAGTCACCCGGCGCGAGGGAGCGCAGCGAGGCCATCGCCTTGCCGGAGTCGCGCAGGAAGAAGAAGACCAGCAGGAGCGCGAGCACGGCCATGGCGATGATCTCGCCGACGACGCTGAGTCCGCTGAGCACGCCCGATGCGGCCGTTCCGCCGAACTTGCCGAGCAGGTCCTTGGCGTTCGACGCCATGTCGTCGAGCGAGGTCCCGGCCGCGCCGAAGTACTTGGCGAGGTCGGTCGCCGCGGTCCTCAGGGAGGCGATGATCTGGTCGCCCGTGTCGATCAGGGCCTTGGCCACGATGTAGGCGACCCCGCCGACCACGGCGACGACGGCCGCGCAGGTCAGCCCGGCGGCCAGCGAGCGCTGCACCCGCATCTTGAGCAGCCGCCGGTACAGCGGGCCGAGGAGCGCGGTGCCGAGCAGGGCGAGCAGGACCGGCGTCACGGCCGTCTGGAAGGTGACGCACAGCCAGACGCCGACGGCCGCCACACCGACGACGAGCAGCACCACCGCGCACCAGGAGGCCAGGCGCCGGGCGGGTTCGGGGAGAAGGGTCAGCACCCTCCCACCCGAGCACGCCGCCCGGCGCCTCGCACGTTATGTACGGCTGCCTGCCGTGTCGCGTACGGCTGCCTGCCGGGGACGTCCGCGGCTACATGCCGTGTACGGCGGGGACCGTGCCGAGGAGGCCCTTCTGGAAGTCCTCGAAGGCCTGCCGCAGCTCGGCCTGACTGTTCATCACGAACGGGCCGTAGTGCGCCATCGGCTCGCGGATCGGCTCCCCGCCGAGCAGTACGACCTCCAGGTCGGGGGCGTGCGCGTCCTGCCGTTCGTCGGCGCGGACGGTCAGCGAGGACCCGGCGCCGAAGACGGCGGTCTGCCCCTGGTGGGCGGGGCGGCGCTCGGCACCGACCGTGCCGCGTCCGGCGAGGACGTACGCGAGTCCGTTGAAGTCCGCGCGCCAGGGCAGCGTCACCTCGGCGCCGGGCCGCACGGTCGCGTGGATCATCGTGATCGGCGTGTGCGTGATGCCGGGACCCTCGTGGCCGTCCAGCTCACCGGCGATGACGCGGAGCAGCGCGCCGCCGTCGGGGGAGGCGAGCAGCTGGACCTGGCCGCCTCGGATGTCCTGGTAGCGGGGGTCCATCATCTTGTCCCTGGCGGGGAGGTTCACCCAGAGCTGGAGGCCGTGGAAGAGGCCGCCGGACATGACGAGGTCCTCCGGCGGCGCCTCGATGTGGAGCAGGCCGCTGCCGGCCGTCATCCACTGGGTGTCGCCGTTGCGGATGGTGCCGCCACCGCCATTGGAGTCCTGGTGGACGAAGGTGCCGTCGATCAGGTAGGTGACCGTCTCGAAGCCGCGGTGGGGGTGCCAGGGGGTGCCCTTCGGCTCGCCCGCCTCCCACTCCACCTCACCCATCTGATCCATCATGATGAACGGGTCGAGGTACTTGTAGTTGATCCCCGCGAAGGCCCGGCGCACCGGGAACCCCTCGCCCTCGAAGCCGCGCGGCGCGGTGGTCACGGCGAGCACGGGGCGCGCCACGGCGTCGGCCGGCGCCACCACTCGGGGCAGGGTCAGCGGGTTCTCGACGGTCACTGCAGGCATGGTCGGTACCTCCTCGTTCGCTCACTTTAGTTGAACGTAGAACTTTCTGCCACTGTGAACGAACGGGACCCGGAGGACATTCCCTCCGGGTCCGGGGCATGGCTTGATCACGGCGTTACGGCCGGGCGGGGTCACGGCCGGACGGGCTCCAGCTGGAGGTAGTCGAGGTTCCAGTTCTGGAAGACGCCCGCGTCGAGGGAGACGCGCACGGTGTGGCGCCCGCGGGTCAGGTGCCGTGGGTCGTGGCTGTCCTGGAGGGCGAAGGCGTAGTGGGCCGTGGTGTTCGCGACCTGCACGGCCTTGCCGGGGCGGCCACCGTCGTAGGCGATCCGGTAGGTCCCGGCGGGTGCGTACGGGGATGAGGCGCGGGCCTTGAGCGTGTAATGGCCGTCCTTCGGTACGTCGACCCCATAGGTGATCCACTCCGCTCCCCGCATCCAGCACACCACCACCGCTCCGTCGTGGTCGCAGACGTCGACGTGGTCGCCGCGCCGCCCCGGCCCGTCGCCCCGGTTGCCGGTATCGGTGTCGTGGTAGGCCACGCCCGCGCCGCCGGGGGCGTAGTTCTCGGCCTGGACGCGGACGGCTCCGGGCGGCACGGGGTCCGCGACGCCCTTGGTCAGATAGGACCTCAGCGTCTCCACGTTGTCGGTCTGGAGGATCGTCGCCCCGTACCCGGCGATGAGCCCGCCCCAGCCGCGTGCGGGGGCGACCAGCGAGGCCTCGTCGGTGAAGCGGGCGGCGTAGTCGTTGCGCATGGTGTTGAACCACACGCGGCCGGTCGCGCGCAGCCCCTGGAGGAAGGCGGGCTGCGCCACCCTGTCGCGGACGTCGTCGAAGACGACCTCGAACGCGGGTGGCCTGCTCTTTCCGAACTCCGCGACGGACTCGGCGTTCGCGTCGTCCACCAGGTGCATGTACAGGGCGTTCCGGTGGCGCCCGAGGAACTCCCGCACCTCCGGCACCGGCGCCTTGGACTTGAAGAGGCCGTTGCGTACGGTCCCGGTCTCCTCCAGCACCCGCCAGACGGCCTCGCGGTCCTTCCAGGCCTGGTCGAGGTTGACGAGCCCGAGGGTGCGGGAGGCCTGCATGGCCTCGGCGAGCGTGGGGATCCGCTCGCCGGTGACCGCCGCCTGGCGCCCGCCGAGACCCGCACGGAGGCGCAGGCCGCGGAGCTGGGCGTGGGTGAGGTCGGCGACGCGGCCGGTGCCGTTCGTGGTGCGGTCCACGGTGGCGTCGTGCATCAGCACGGGGACCTTGTCCTTGGTCAGCCGTACGTCCACCTCGACGATCTCGGCACCGTCCGCGAAGCCGGCCCGGACCGCGGCCAGGCTGTTCTCGGGCGCCTTGCGCCACTGCCCCCGGTGGGCGGCGGTCATGACCCCGACGTTGGGCCGGTGATCGAGAAAGTCCCGAAGTGCACGGTCGGCCGGGGTGTTGGCGGGGCGGGT
>NZ_WMBF01000177.1:0-12531 GCF_019400875.1 Streptomyces anatolicus
CGGATAGGCAGGAGTGCGGCTCCGGCGGCCGCGCGCCCGCAGCACGCCATCTTCCGCGAGTACGGAGGAACGTAACGATGCGTCATCTCCCCTCCCGCCCCCTTTCCCGAAGAGCGGCCGGATCGCTCGCCGCCGCCGTGTTGTGCGCCGGTGGCCTCGCCGCGCCCGCCGCCGCGCGTGACACGGCCGAGCGGCCCGCCGCCGACGGCGCCGCCGCGCGGCAGGCCGCCGTCGAACCGGACGTGCGGCTCCCCGACGGCCTTGCGGCCACTCCGCCCATGGGCTTCAACAACTGGAACTCCACGCACTGCAGGGCCGAGTTCAACGAAGCGATGATCAAAGGAATCGCGGACATCTTCGTCGAGAAGGGCCTGAAGAAGGCCGGTTATCAGTACGTCAATCTCGACGACTGCTGGGCACTTCCGCAGCGCGATGCCAACGGCAAGCTGGTCCCCGATCCCAAGCGTTTCCCGAATGGAATCAAGGCAGTCGCCGACTATGTCCACTCCAAGGGGCTGAAGTTCGGCATCTACACCAGCGCGGGCACGAAGACCTGCAACGAGGCCGGGTTCCCGGGCGCGCTCGGTCATGAGCGCAGCGACGCCCAGCAGTTCGCGGAGTGGGGCGTCGACTACCTCAAATACGACAACTGCAACAACCAAGGCGTGGACGCCAAGAAGCGGTACATCGCGATGCGCGACGCGCTCAAGGCGGCCTCCGAGACCACCGGCAGGCCCATCGTCTACAGCATCTGCGAATGGGGCGAGAACAAGCCGTGGGAGTGGGCCGCGGACGTCGGCCATCTGTGGCGCACCACCGGCGACATCAGCGACAACTGGAACTCCATGTTGTCGATCATGAAGAAGAATCTGCCGCTCGACGAGTACGCCGGTCCGGGGCACTGGAACGACCCCGACATGCTGGAGGTCGGCAACGGCGGCATGACGGACACCGAGTACCGCACGCACTTCTCGATGTGGTCGATCATGGCCGCGCCGCTGCTCATCGGGTCCGACCTGCGCAAGGCCACCCCCGGGACGTTCGAGATCCTCGGCAACAAGGAAGTCATCGCCGTCGACCAGGACCCGCTCGGCAAACAGGGCAAGGTCGTCTCCTCGCAGGACGGCAGGTGGGTCGTCGCCAAGGAGATGAAGGACGGCAGCCGGGCCGTCGCCCTCTTCAACGAGAGCGGCACCGCGCAGGCCGTCTCCACGACCGCGAAGGCGGTCGGGCTGCCCGGCGCCCCCGCGTACACGCTGCGCGACCTGTGGCGGCACAAGAGCTACCACACGGCGGGCAGGATCTCCGCGACCGTCCCCGCGCACGGCACGGTGCTGCTGCGCGTAGCGGCCGACGGCAAGTGGGCCTCGTACCCGCCCGCCGTGGAACTGGGCGTGGACGGCGGCGACTTCTTCGAGCCCGGCAAGCGCACGCCGCTCACCACGTCGGTCACCAACCTCGGGCGCGTACCGGCCCGCCAGGTGACCGCCAAGGTCGAGACGCCCGGCGGCTGGCAGGTCGACGCGACCTCGCCCACCACCGCCCGGTCACTGGCCCCCGGCAAGACCTTGCGCACGTCGTGGCAGGTCACCGCGCCGCAGGGCACCGCCCCCGGGTCGTACGACGTGAAGATCGCGGCGACCTACCGCTCCCCCACGGGCACGCGCGCCGACAACGTCCTGCCCCTGAACGCGCGGGTGGTCCTCGCGCCGCCCTCGGGCGCCTCGTCGCTCGGCGATCTGCCGTGGCTCTCGATGAGCAACGGCTGGGGACCCGTGGAGCGCGACACCAGCAACGGCGAGGGCGCGGCCGGTGACGGCAGGCCGATCACCATCGACGGGAAGGTGTACGCCAAGGGGCTCGGCGCGCACGCCGCGAGCGACGTCGCCTTCTACACCGGCAAGGCCTGCGAGAAGGTCACCGCGGAGGTCGGGGTCGACGACGAGACACGCACCGACGGCACGGTCGCCTTCGAGATCTGGGCGGACGGCAAGAAGGCGGCGTCGACGGGCACCCTCACCAACGCGATGCCGGCCCAGCCGCTCTCCGCGGACGTGACCGGCGCCCAGGTCGTACGCCTGGTCGTCACGGACGGCGGCGACGGGATCTACGCCGATCACGGGGACTGGGGCGGGGCGACGCTCCACTGCTGACGCGAGCGGCATGAGCGCGGCTGCGTAGGCGGTACGTGGGAGTGGTTCGGGTCCGCGTACCGCCTACGCACCCATCGCGTACCGCCTCAGCCGCCCCCCGTACCGCGTACCGCGTACCGCCTCAGCCGCCCACCGCGGAACGCGAGCCGACCGCCACGCTCGACGGGTCGCTGAGCGCTGCCGCCGCCGCGCCCACCAGACCCGCGTCCGTGCCCATCAGGGCGGGGGCCACGGTCAGGCGGCGTACGAACGACAGCGTGGCGTAGTCGCGCAGGGCACGGCGCAGCGGGGTGAAGAGGATGTCGCCCGCCTTCGCCACTCCCCCGCCGATCACCGCGATGTCGATCTCGACGAGCGTGGCCGTGGCGGCGATCCCGGCGGCCAGCGCCTGGGCGGCCCGCTCGAAGGAGGCGAGCGCGACGGGATCACCGGCGCGGGCGGCGTCCGCGACGGCGGCCGCCGAGGTGTCGCCGTCGGGCCCCGGGAGCCAGCCGCCCTCCATGGCGCGGCGGGCGATGTTCGGACCGCTGGCTATGCGCTCCACGCAGCCGCGCGCCCCGCACGGGCAGGGGTCGCCGTCGAGGTCGACGCTGATGTGACCGATGTGGCCCGCGTTCCCCGTGGGGCCCGGATGGAGCTTGCCGCCGAGGACGAGACCGCCGCCGACGCCGGTCGAGACGACCATGCACAGCGCGTTGTCGTGGCCCCGGGCCGCGCCCTGCCAGTGCTCGGCCGCGGTCATCGCCACCCCGTCGCCGACCAGGTGGACGGGGAGCCCGCCCGTCACCGCGCGGACCCGCTCCACCAGCGGATAGCCGCGCCAGCCAGGGACGTTGACAGGGCTGACCGTGCCCGCCGACGCGTCGACCGGCCCCGCGCTGCCGATGCCGACGGCGGTGACCGCGCGCCAGAGCCCGTCGGCGGTCAGCTCGCCGATGACCCCTTCGACCGCCCGCATCACCGTGTCGCCATCCTCGCGCGCGGGCGTCGGCCGCTGGGCGCGCAGCAGGATGCGGCCCCGCCCGTCCACCAGGGCGCCGGCGATCTTGGTGCCGCCGATGTCGAGTGCGGCGACGAGGTCCATGTGCATCTGTGTCGGGTCTCCTGGTGTAAGGGCAGGCCGGAGAGTGCGAAGGTCAGTCTCCCTCGCATCTGACAACGTTGTCCAGGCCCTATGCTCGACGCCACGTGCTCAGAGCCCGTGTCATGACACAGGCTCGCAGGGGGCGGCCGCCCGCCCCAGGACAATCCGTGGACGACAGGACAGGACAGCGCACCGTGGCCGACACCGCCGCCCGACGACCCGACAACCGCTACGGCAACCGTCCGACCATGAAGGACGTCGCCGCCCGCGCGGGAGTGGGCCTGAAGACGGTCTCGCGGGTGGTGAACGGCGAGCCCGGTGTCACCCCCGACACCGAGCGCCGCGTCCAGGAGGCCATCGAGGCCCTGGGGTTCCGCCGCAACGACAGCGCGCGCGTCCTGCGCAAGGGCCGCACCGCCAGCATCGGCCTCGTCCTGGAAGACCTCGCGGACCCGTTCTACGGCCCGCTGAGCCGCGCCGTCGAGGAGGTCGCCCGGGCGCACGGCGCGCTGCTCATCAACGGTTCGAGCGCCGAGGACCCGGACCGCGAGCAGGAGTTGGTGCTCGCGCTCTGCGCGCGCCGGGTCGACGGGCTCGTCATCATCCCGGCCGGTGACGACCACCGCTATCTGGAGCCGGAGATCGCCGCCGGGGTGGCGACGGTCTTCGTCGACCGGCCCGCCGGGAAGATCGACGCCGATGTGGTGCTCTCCGACAGCTACGGCGGCGCGCGGGACGGCGTCGCGCACCTCATCGCGCACGGCCACCGCCGGATCGGCTTCATCGGCGACCAGCCCCGCATCCACACCGCCATAGAGCGGCTGCGCGGCTACCGCGCCGCGATGGAGGACGCGGACATCCCCGTCGACGAGGCGTGGGTGTCGCTGGGCGTCACCGGTCCGGAGCGGGTCCGCGCGGCGGCCGAGGCGATGCTCTCCGGCCCGGAGCCGGTCACCGCGGTCTTCGCGGGCAACAACCGCGTGACCGTCACGGTCGTACGGGTCCTGGCCGCCCTCGACCGGCCCGTGGCGCTGGTGGGCTTCGACGACATCGAGCTGGCCGATCTGCTGAACCCCGGCGTGACGGTCGTCGCGCAGGACGCGGCGCAGCTCGGCAGGACGGCGGCGGAGCGGCTCTTCCGACAGCTGGACGGTGCGTCCGGGGCCCCGGAGCGGGTCGAGCTGCCGACGCGGCTCATCACGCGCGGATCGGGCGAACTGCCGCCTGCCGACTGATCGGCCCCTGTCCCCCTGGCCGCCTTGGGGGTCGCCCTCAGGGCCAGAGGACGACCGCGAGGGCGATCAGCGTGCCGAGGGCCACAAGGCCGCCGACGGCACCTGCGACGAGTGCGGCCTTCTGGGCGGCTGGCTTCTGTTCCCGCCAGCCCAGCTCCTCGGTCACACCCCGGATCAGTCGGTGCCCGTCGGCGGCGGAGAAGGAGTGCCGCTCGGAGCCGTCAAGGGAACGGCTCCATGTGCGGTACCGCGCCCGGCCGGTCTCCACGGTCTTCCGTGTGGTTCCGAACGGTCCTCGCTCGTGGGTGTGGACCACGTCCGTCAACGTGCACGTCCTCTCGGCCGGGTGCAGCACGACGCGGTAGGTGTGCACGCGGCGCCCGCCCGGCAGCGGGACGTCCACGACGAGGTCGAACCCCCGCTCCGTCCAGCGGTAGCGGTAGGGCGTGCCGGCCGTCGCGGCCGCGACGCGGGCGCGCAGCTCGTCGGCGGCGTGCGCGCCGGAGGGTTCGTTCATGGCTTCAGCAGGGTCGTGTCTTTCTCAGGGTCGTGGCTTCAGCAGGTGGGCAGGCCGGGCAGCGGCTTGTCGTTGTCGCCACCCTTGATGTAGACGTCGCTGACGAAGACGCCGGTGTTGCCGCTGTCGTCGTCCGTCTTCGCCCACCAGACGTTCGTCCACTCGCCGTGCGTCTCGCGGCGCCCCAGGTTCTGCTGGCAGAAGAAATAGTTCGTGCCCGCGTTGAGGGTGCCCACCTCGGTGCCGGAGGCGGTGTACGACTTCGCGGTGCGCCACACCGAGCAGTTGTACTTGCCGCCGCCGATGGGGTGGCAGACGGGGGCCTCGGCGGAGCCGCCGCCGCCCGGCTTGCTTCCGCCGGTCGGCCTTGAGGTGGGGTCGGGGCGCGAGGCGGGCTCGTCCCTGTCCTTGGTCTTGTCCCGGGTCTCCCCGGCCCCGCCCTTGTCGCGGTCCGTGCCGTCGGTGCCGTCCTTGTCACCGCCCTTGGAGCGCTTCGCGTCCGGTTCGCGGGACTTCCCGGCGCCCTGCCCGGCAGGCTTGGGACGCTTCGACTCGCCGCCCAGCGGGCCGCTGCTGCCGTCGTCCTCCGCCGAACCGGAACCGTCGGCCACGGTGTCCTGCCGTGCCTGGCTGCCGGTGTCGTCCTTGCCGTTCAGGAACGCGACGGCCGCTCCGGTCACCGCGAGCACCACGATCACGCCGACCGCCGCGAGCAACGCCCCGCCGCGGCGCGGGCGTTGCGTGGAGCGCGTCTCCCGGCGAGACGCGGGCACCGAGGCGGCGGACGCTCCCGGGTAGGCCCCGGCCGGTGAGGCCTGGGCCGGATGGGGCTGGGCCGAAGAAGGCTGGCCCGAGGATGCCTGGACCGGGTGCGCCTGCCCCGGGGACGGCTGGCCCGAGGACGCCTGCCCAGGGGCCGCCTGTCCCACCGAAGGCGGCGGCCCGAAGCCCGGCGGTGGCGTGTTCGGGATGCTGCGCTCGGTGCCCGGGCGCGGGCCGAACCCGGCCGCGCGCCCCTGCCCCTCTGGCCCCATCGCGGCGACGCCGTCGAGCAGCCGCCGTGCCGCGTCCGCGTCGGGGCGCGCCTGCGGGTCCTTGTCCATGAGCTGCCGCAGTACGGGGGTCAGCGGGCCCGAGCGGCGCGGCTCGGGCAGCGGGTCCACGACGATCGCGGTGAGCGTGGACCACGTCGACGTACGGCGGAAGGGCGAGGCGCCCTCGACCGCGGCGAACAGCGTGGCGCCGAGCGCCCAGACGTCCGAGGCGGGGCCCGGGTCGTGGCCCTGGGCGCGCTCGGGCGCCAAGTAGTCGAGCGAGCCGACCAGTTCGCCGCTGCGTGTGAGGTGCGTGGCCGAGCCGTCGCCGGGGTCGTCCATCGTGGCGATGCCGAAGTCGGTGAGGACGACGCGGCCGCCGCTCTCCAGGAGGATGTTCCCCGGCTTCACGTCGCGGTGCAGCACGCCCACGCGGTGGGCGGCGGCCAGCGCCTCCATGACCTTGGCGCCGATGGCCGCGGCCTCGCGAGGGTCCAGGGTGCCGCGCTCGCGCAGCACGTCGTCGAGGGAGGGGCCGTCGACCAGCTCCATGACGATCAGGGGCCGTCCGTCGACCTCCGCCACGTCGTGCACGGCGACGACTCCGGGATGGCGCACGCGGGCGGCCGCGCGGGCCTCGCGCTGCATCCGCAGGCGCAGATCGGCCAGCTCCGGTCCCGCCACGTCCGTATACGTCCGCAGTTCCTTCACCGCGACCTCGCGGTGCAGCACCTCGTCGACCGCGCGCCATACGACGCCCATGCCGCCGCGGCCGAGCTGCGCCACCACGCGATAGCGCCCGGCGAGGAGTCTGCCCGCCTCGCCCGTCTGTTCCTGGTCCCCCGACAACACCGCTGCCCCGTCCGTCTGACGCCACTTCTGTGGCGTACAGACTAAGGCTCGGCACCGCCCGGTTCCCCCGCGCCTCCCCAAGCCGCACAGAGCGCGGCATCGACCCGGCAGACGAACCCTCCCGCCCGCGCCGCGCGCCTGCGGGACTCGTCTCTCCCCCGCCAGCAGAATCGCCTTCCGGACAGGCGAAATGAGGTCTTTGCCATGCTTCGACCGCCGCTGGCTGCCGCAGCCCTCTCCGTGGCCACCGCTGTCTGCCTGACGGGGGCGGCGCCCACCGCGGCGCGCACCGCCCCCGTGGCAGGGGAACCGGGTCAGGCGTCGGTACGGGCCGCCGAGCGGAAGGCCGTGCAGGACTACCACTGCGGTGTCCTGCGCGACTTCAAGCCGCCCACGTTCGTCTCCGTCTCCTGCTGGGCGGGAGGGTCGCCGATGAAGTTCTTCCGCGCGGTCGCCGACTGCACGAACGGGCGGGTGTACGGCGAGTGGGCGCAGACGAACAACTACGTCTACCGGAAGACGTCGACAGCGCGGTGCGCTCCGGGCACCCGGCTGACGCGCCACGAGACCGAGTGGCGCGACTGGTGAGCGCCGGCGCGGCCCCCGCGCCGGGCGTTACTTGCCCGAGGCCGTGAGGTCGCCGCGGCGCGGGCCCGCGAAGCCCTGGAGGCGGGCCAGGGTCAGGCCGGTGAGCCGGGTGACCTCGCTCGCGTCGAGGGCGCCGCAGTCGAGGCCGCGCAGCAGGTAGCCGGCGAGGGCCTTGGCGGTGGCGGGCTCGTCGGCCACGTCGCCGCCCTCGTGGTGCCCGGCGTAGGCGGCCAGGCGCGCGGCCGCGGCCCGGAAGCCCTCGCGGTAGAAGGCGAAGACGGCGGCGTAGCGCGTGGGGATGTGGCCGGGGTGCATGTCCCAGCCCTGGTAGTAGGCGCGGGCCAGGGCGCGGCGGGTCAGGCCGTAGTGCAGCCGCCAGGCGTCGTGGACCTTCTCGGTGGAGCCGACGGGCAGGACGTTGGTGGAGCCGTCCGAGACGCGGACCCCGGTACCGGCGGCGGCGACCTGCATGACGGCCTTGGCGTGGTCGGCGGCGGGGTGGTCGCTGGCCTGGTAGGCGGCGCTCACGTGGAGGCAGGCGCTGTAGTCGAAGGTTCCGTAGTGCAGGCCGGTGGCGCGGCCCTCGGCGGCCTGGATCATGCGGGCCACGGCGGCGGTGCCGTCGGTGGCGAGGATGGACTGGCTGGTCTCGATCTGGATCTCGAAGCCGATGCGGCCCCGCTCCAGGCCGCGCGCCTTCTCGAACTCCTCCAGGAGGCGCACCATCGCGGTGACCTGCTCGGGGTAGGTGACCTTGGGCAGCGTCAGGACGAGTCCGTCGGGCAGGCCGCCCGCCTCCATGAGGCCGGAGAGGAAGATGTCGAGGGTGCGGATCCCCCGGTCGCGTACCGCCTCTTCCATGCACTTCATTCGGATGCCCATGTACGGGGCCGCGGTGCCGTTCTTGTACGCCTCGGCGATCAACCGGGCCGCGCGGGCGGCGTCCTGGTCCTCGTCGGCACCCTTGTAGCCGTCCTCGAAGTCGACGCGCAGGTCTTCCACGGGCTCGCGCTCCAGCTTGGTCCGTACGCGCGTGTAGACGGCGTCGGCGAGGTCGTCGTCCAGGCCGAGGACCGCGGCGAAGGAGGCGGCGTCCGGGGCGTGTTCGTCGAGCATCTCCAGGGCCTTGTCGCCCCAGGCGCGGATGGTGCCGGCGTCGAACCGCTCACCGGGGACGTACACGGTGTGGACGGGCTGGCGCGTGCCGGGGTCTCCGGGGTAGCGGCGCTCCAGCTCCGCGTCCACGGGGGCGAGGGAAGCGCTGATGCCCTCGCTGACCGCGCCGGCGAGGCTCGTCGCCACCTTCTCTTGCTGACCCATTCCCGCATCCTCCACACGCTCGGTGCCGCGCCCGGCAATTCCGCTCCACGGAATCAACAATCCGTATAGCGAAGCTATCTGTGACCTACGTGCTGGTCAACACCTTCCCGTGTCCTGCATCTGTAGCCAATCCGTAGCCGACCGTGCCGGTTCACGCGTGTCCCGGGCCCTGTCGGCGGCCGATGCGGACAGTCTGTGGCCCATATCCTCCCCCGCCTCCGGCGCCGGCCGCGCGGAGCGAATCCAAGGAGCCTGTGTGCCGATCGACTCCCCCTTTACGCGCCGCTCCGGCCTGCGGGCCGCTCTCGCCGCCGCCGTGGCGCTCCCGCTGGCCGGCACCGCGCTCTCCCCCCGGCAGGCCCACGCCGCCGCGGCGCCGGAGGCCCGCCTGGACGTCATGTCGTACAACGTCCGCTTCGCGAGCAACAAGCCGCCGCACACCTGGGCCGAACGCCGCCCGGCGACAAAGGAGATGCTGCTGCGCGCCCAGCCGCACATCATCGGCACCCAGGAGGGCCTCTACTACCAGTTGCAGGACATCGAGAACGACATCGGCTCGCACTACGACTGGGTCGGCACGGGAGTCGGCGGCGGCAGCCGCGACGAGTTCATGGCCGTCTTTTATGACAACCGCCGACTGTTCCCGCTCGAATACGAACACTTCTGGCTCTCGGACACCCCGTACACCATCGCCTCCAACACCTGGGGCGCCAACTCCCCCCGCATGGCCACCTGGGTGCGCTTCCTCGACCTGATCACCAACACCCAGCTCTACGTCCTCAACACGCACCTCGACCACGTCAGCCAGAACGCGCGCGAGCGTTCGGCGACCCTCATGGCCGAGCGCATCGCCCTCATGAAGACGAGCACACCGCTCATCGTGACGGGGGACTTCAACGCGACGGCGCACAACAGCGCCGTCTACACCACGATGCTGGGCGCCGGTCTCATCGACACCTGGGATGCCGCCAAGGAACGCGGCCCGGCATACGGCACGTTCGGCGGGTACAAGCCGCCCGTCGTCGGGGGCGGGCGCATCGACTGGATCCTGACGAGGCCGTCGGCGCAGGTCCACTCGGCGTCCATGAACACCTTCTCGCTCGGCGGGCAGTACCCGAGCGACCACCTGCCCGTGCAGGCGACGCTGACGCTGTGACGCGCGAAGGCCCTCACCCCGCGTGGCGCGGGGTGAGGGCCTTCGTACCGACGGGGAGGGGTCAGCCCTTGCGGGCCTTGACCTCTTCGGTGAGGGCCGGGACGACCTCGAAGAGGTCGCCGACCACGCCGTAGTCGACGAGGTCGAAGATCGGGGCCTCGGCGTCCTTGTTGATGGCCACGATGGTCTTCGAGGTCTGCATGCCCGCGCGGTGCTGGATCGCGCCGGAGATGCCGGAGGCGATGTACAGCTGCGGGGAGACCGACTTACCGGTCTGGCCCACCTGGTTGGAGTGGGGGTACCAGCCGGCGTCGACCGCGGCGCGCGAGGCGCCCACGGCGGCACCGAGCGAGTCGGCGAGCGCCTCGATGACCGCGAAGTTCTCGGCGCCGTTGACGCCGCGGCCACCGGAGACCACGATCGCGGCCTCGGTCAGCTCGGGGCGGCCCGTCGACTCGCGCGGGGTGCGCGAGACGACCTTGGTGCCGGTGGCCTGCTCGGAGAAGGAGACGGTCAGCGCCTCGACGGTGCCCGCGGCCGGGGCGGCCTCCACGGCGGCCGAGTTCGGCTTGACCGTGATGACCGGGGTGCCCTGGGTGATGCGGGACTTGGTGGTGTACGAGGCGGCGAACGCGGACTGCGTGGCCACCGGGCCCTCGTCGCCGGACTCCAGGTCGATGGCGTCGGTGATGATGCCGGACTTGATGCGGACGGCGAGGCGGGCGGCGATCTCCTTGGCCTCGGCCGAGGACGGCAGCAGCACGGCGGCCGGGGAGACAGCGTCGTACGCGGCCTGGAGCGCGTCCACCTTCGGTACGACGAGGTAGTCGGCGAACTCGGGGGCGTCGGCGGTGAGGACCTTCACGGCGCCGTGCTCGGCGAGCGTGGCGGCGGTGGCCTCGGCGCCCGCACCGAGGGCGACGGCGACGGGCTCGCCGACGCGGCGGGCCAGGGTCAGCAGCTCAAGGGTGGGCTTGCGGACGGCGCCGTCCACGTGGTCGACGTAGACGAGAACTTCAGCCATGGGACTTCAATCTCCTGCGAGTGCGAAGAATCTGGGGGCGGTGGGAAAGGTGACCGAAGCTCAGATGAACTTCTGGCCCGCGAGGAACTCCGCGAGCTGCTTGCCGCCCTCGCCCTCGTCCTTGACGATCGTGCCGGCGGTGCGGGCCGGACGCTCGGTGGCGGAGTCGACCTTGGTCCAGGCGCCCGCGAGGCCGACCTCGTCGGCGTCGATGTCCAGGTCGTCCAGCTCCAGGGCCTCCACCGGCTTCTTCTTGGCGGCCATGATGCCCTTGAAGGACGGGTAGCGGGCCTCGCCCGACTGGTCCGTCACGGACACGACGGCCGGCAGCGCGGCCTCCAGCTGCTCGGAGGCGGCGTCGCCGTCACGGCGGCCCTTGACGGTGCCGTCCTGGACGGAGACCTCGGAGAGCAGGGTGACCTGCGGGACGCCGAGGCGCTCGGCGAGGATCGCCGGGAGCACGCCCATGACGCCGTCCGTCGACGCCATGCCGCAGATGACCAGGTCGTACCCGGTCTTCTCGATGGCCTTGGCGAGCACCAGCGAGGTGCCCATGACGTCGCTGCCGTGCAGGTCGTCGTCCTCGACGTGGACGGCCTTGTCGGCGCCCATGGAGAGCGCCTTGCGCAGCGCGTCCTTGGCGTCGTCGGGGCCCACGGTCAGCACGGTGATCTCCGCGTCGTCCGCCTCGTCGGCGATCTGCAGCGCCTGCTCGACCGCGTACTCATCCAGCTCCGACAGCAGGCCGTCGACGTCGTCGCGGTCGACGGTCAGGTCATCGGCGAAGTGCCGGTCGCCGGTGGCGTCGGGCACGTACTTCACACAGACAACGATCCTCAAGCTCACGCCGGCTCTCCTACTGCATCGTCTTTACTGGGCTGCTGCCTAGGCATTTGGCTACTGCCTCACCAGGCAGCATAGGCGCCTGAAGCGGCGGATCCCGGTCGGGGCGGCCCCCGCTCCGACCGAAATATTACTCATGAGTACACCCAGTTCATTCCCGCTGAGCAAGCGCTTTGAACTGTGACCTTCCCAACGCTCCGTAGTCGCGCGAAGTGCCCGGCTCCGGGAACTCTCAGTCGCGCAGCGCGTTGAAGCGTCCCTGGTGGTACAGGAGCGGACTGCCCTCGCCCGCGGGGTCGCCGACGACGGCCTCCGCGAGCACGAGGCGGTGGTCGCCCGCGGGCACCCGCGCCACGATCCGGCAGACCAGCCAGGCGAGCACGCCGTCGAGCACGGGCACGCCCTCGGGCCCCTCGTGCCAGCGGGTGGGCGCGCCGAAGCGGTCGGCGCCGCTGCGCGCGAAGGTGGCGGCGAGATCCTGCTGGTGCTCGCCGAGTATGTGGACGCCGACGTACTCCGCCTCGGCGACCGCGGGCCAGCTGGAGGCGCCCGTGCCGATGCCGAAGGAGATCATCGGCGGCTCGGCGGAGACTGAGGTGAGCGAGGTGGCGGTGAAGCCGACGGGGCGGCGGCCGTGCGCCGCGGTGATCACGGCGACCCCCGCGGCGTGTCGCCGGAAGACCGAGCGCAGCAGGTCGGGGGTGGCGGTCGCGGGGGTACCGAGG
>NZ_WMBF01000178.1:0-12490 GCF_019400875.1 Streptomyces anatolicus
GGTGGGGGGTGCGTATGGTGGTAGATCGTTTGATACTCATTTGCCCGGCGCCGACACAGAAGAGCGCCGCGTGGCGCGTACTCTCCCTTGCCGTGGCTGACCGCATCGAGGCGGTCCATTGCGAAATCACGGAGTTGACGGGCGCGTGCCGAGACTCCGGAAGGTTTCGCATTTCGCATGTCCATTATTAGTTCTGACCACGCCGTCCTGCCCGAGAACGAGGCCGTCGAGGCTCTTGAGGCCGCCGAGGCCGTAACGGTTGCCGCTGAGGCCGCCGAGGCCGCCGAGGTCGTCGAGACCGTCGAGGTCGTGGAGACCATCGACATCGTCGAGTCCGAGTCCGAGTCCAAGGACGTCGCCGAGGTCACCCCCGACGCCGACACCGACGCCGACGCCGACAACGCCTCTGAGGCCGAGGCCGACGCCGACGCCGAGCCCGAGATGACCTTCGCGGACCTCGGTCTGCCCGAGGGCATCGTCCGCAAGCTCGCGCAGAACGGCGTGACCACGCCCTTCCCGATCCAGGCCGCGACCATCCCGGACGCCCTGGCCGGCAAGGACATCCTGGGCCGTGGCCGTACCGGCTCCGGCAAGACCCTCTCCTTCGGCCTCCCGATGCTGGCCACGCTGGCCTCCGAGGGCCGCACCGAGAAGAAGAAGCCCCGCGGCGTCATCCTCACCCCGACCCGTGAGCTCGCGATGCAGGTCGCGGACGCCCTCCAGCCCTACGGCGACGTACTCGGCCTGAAGATGAAGGTTGTCTGCGGCGGTACGTCCATGGGCAACCAGATCTACGCCCTGGAGCGCGGCGTCGACATCCTCGTCG
The DNA here is from genome assembly GCF_019400875.1 of Streptomyces anatolicus. NCBI lineage: Bacteria > Bacillati > Actinomycetota > Actinomycetes > Kitasatosporales > Streptomycetaceae > Streptomyces > Streptomyces anatolicus. The sequence continues at coordinate 827 of NZ_WMBF01000178.1, forward strand.
CCACCCCGGGCCGTCTGCGCGACATCATCAGCCGCGGCGCCTGCTCGCTGGAGAACACCCAGATCGCGGTGCTCGACGAGGCCGACCAGATGTCCGACCTGGGCTTCCTGCCCGAGGTCACCGAGCTGCTCGACCAGGTCCCGTCCGGCGGCCAGCGCATGCTGTTCTCGGCCACGATGGAGAACGAGATCTCCACGCTGGTCAAGCGCTACCTGACCAACCCGGTGACGCACGAGGTCGACAGCGCCCAGGGCAACGTCACGACCATGACGCACCACATCCTCATCGTGAAGCCCCGCGACAAGGCGCCGGTCACGGCCGCCATCGCCGCGCGCAAGGGCCGCACGATCATCTTCGTCCGCACCCAGCTGGGCGCCGACCGCATCGCCGAGCAGCTCTGCGACTCGGGCGTGAAGGCCGACGCGCTGCACGGCGGCATGACGCAGGGTGCCCGCACCCGCGTCCTCGAGGACTTCAAGAAGGGCTACGTCAACGCCCTCGTCGCCACCGACGTCGCCGCGCGCGGCATCCACGTCGACGGCATCGACCTGGTCCTGAACGTGGACCCGGCCGGCGACCACAAGGACTACCTGCACCGCTCGGGTCGTACCGCTCGCGCGGGCCGTTCCGGCACGGTCGTCTCCCTCTCCCTGCCGCACCAGCGCCGTCAGATCTTCCGTCTGATGGAGGACGCGGGCGTCGACGCCACGCGCCACATCATCAACGGCGGCGGCACCTTCGACCCGGAGGTCGCCGAGATCACCGGCGCCCGTTCCATGACCGAGGTCCAGGCCGACTCCGCGGGCAACGCCGCGACCCAGGCCGAGCGCGAGGTCAAGGAGCTGACCAAGGAGCTGGAGCGCGCCACCCGCCGCGCCGCCGAGCTGCGCGAGGAGGCCGACCGCCTCACCGCGCGTGCCGCCCGCGAGCGCGGCGAGGACCCGGAGACCGCGATCGCCGAGGCGGCCGCCGCTGCCGAGGCCGTCGTCGAGGCCGCCGTGTCGGTTCCGGAGCAGCCTGTCGCCGAGCGTGTCGAGCGCACCGAGCGTCCGGTTCGCGAGGAGCGTTCTTCCTCGTACGAGAACCGTCGTCCGCAGCGTGACGAGCGCGGCAACTACGAGCGTGACCGTCGCGGCGACCGTGGCGACCGTGGCGGCTTCAACCGTGACGACAACCGTGGTGGCGGCCGTTCCTTCGAGCGTCGTGACGACCGCGGTGGCTCCGGTTCCGGCTTCCGTGGCGGCGACCGTCGCGAGGGTGGCGGCGGGTTCAACCGTGACCGTGGCAACGACCGTGGCGGCCGTTCTTTCGAGCGTCGTGACGACCGTGGCGGCTCCGGTTCCGGCTTCCGCCGCGATGACCGTCCGTCGGGTGGCTTCAACCGCGACCGCCGTGACGACAACCGTGGCGGTGGCTCCGGTACCGGTTTCCGTCGTGATGACCGCCCCTCGGGTGGCTTCAACCGCGACCGTCGCGACGACAACCGTGGCGGTGGCTCCGGCTCCGGTTTCCGCCGTGACGACCGTCCCTCGGGCGGCTTCAACCGTGACCGCCGTGATGACCGCGGTGCCTCGGGCTCCGGTTCCGGTTTCCGCCGCGACGACCGCCCCTCCGGCGGCCACCGCGGCAGCGACCGCCCGTTCAACCGCGACCGCCGCGACGACCGTCCCTCGGGCGGCTTCCGCTCCGGCGGCCACGAGCGCCCGTCGTTCAACCGCCGCGACGACCGCTCCGGCACCGGCACGGGCACCTTCGGACGCCGTGACGACAAGCCGCGCTGGAAGCGCAACGGCTGACGGCACTGAGCCGCGCTGACACTGACAGTGGCCCCCATCCGCACTCGGGTGGGGGCCACTGCCTTTCTTCCGCGACGCTTCCAGGGCGATACCCGATCGGAAGGCGGCCCGTGTCCCGCTATGCTCGGGGGAGCACCACCGAGGACCGTTAGCTCAATTGGCAGAGCAGTGGACTTTTAATCCATTGGTTGTGGGTTCGAGTCCCACACGGTCTACAGAGAAAGCCCAGCTCGGAGCCGCCTCCAGCTGGGCTTTCGGCTGGTTTCGGGGGCTGCCCCGGCCGGGGGCCAATTGGGGGTAGCGGCGTACGAGCGGGCGCGGCACTGGGCACCTGTCGGTGTGGATCCAAACGACGGCGCCGCCCGCCGAGATGGACACCTTCACGGCGGAAGTGCCCGGATGCTCCTTGGTGATCGGCTCGTCACAGCCCCAGCAGAAGCGGATGCCCTCACTCATCCCCGGCCGCCTTCACTCGTCGCTCGGGTGACTGCTCGCCAGCTCCCAGGGTCCGGCGCAGGCAGCAGCCCTTGGAGCAGATGCAGTCCATGGCCTTGCACTTGGCGCAGTCGAAGGTGTGCTTCGCGACAGCCTGACGGATCTCCACCGGGCTCATCTGCGGGGCCCTCGCCTGTGGAGTCACTGCTTTACCCCTTTGCCGACGCTGAGCCCGTACGTGATGAGAGCTGCCACGGTTTCGGGCTCGCACAGGTCGCCCTCGAACCGCGGGGGCACCACCCAGTACGTGCCGGGTGGCCCTGTGCGGCCGATCCTCGGTACGCCGAGGTAGCTACCCGCGCCGAGGCACGGCGCGACAGCCTGGTGTGCCCACGCGCGGTCGGCGCGGGGTTGCATAAGGGCGTAGTACGTGCCGCCCATGGCCAGGTTGTCGTAGATGACGGGGCCGTTGAGGGCCCGGCCGAGGAGCGTGGTGAGCTGCTGCGGGTCGGTCGTGCACATTGCCGCGAGCACTAGCCGTTCGGGGAGGCGGGCCGCCTCGAACCGCTGGCCGAGCGGCATTAGCGCGACGCCACGGTCCGCCCACTCGTGCCAGGCATGCACGGGCGCCCGCTGAGAACGTGCGAGCCAGTCCGCGACCGCTTGGTCTGCCTTCTGCGCGTCCTTGCCTTGAAACGTTCTTCCGTCGTGTGGGGCGGCGGTTCGTTGTACGGGGTTCACGGCGGCACCACTCCTACTACGCTGAGTTGCCGGTCATCACCCCTTGACAGTAGGTAGCGGTGATCGTCGCCAGAAGTGACCGTAGGTACTGGTAAGAGGCCTGCCAAATGGGGGCTAGGGGGCGACATGGAGCACCATGCGCGGTCAACCCTGACTGGCGGTCAGGGAACGCCTGACCGCACCCGAGCGGGCATCATCTCGGGGTACGTCTTCCGTGTGATCCGCGAGCAGCTGGGGCACACCCAGGACGGCTTCGCCGAGGCCTTCGGCGTCTCGCCGGACACCATCTCCGGATGGGAGGCGGGCCGCCGCCCGCTCACCTCAGTGCCGGTCGGGCAGATGCTTGTCCACCGCCACCGTCTGATGCACATGGGAACCAGCCCCGAACTCCTGGCCGCACTGGAGCGAGCCATGGAAGCCGACGCCCTCCTCGCCAGCGCCCTCGACGAGGACGCGCCCACCGAAGCCAGCCCGCTCGGCGCCTGGGTCTTGCAGCGCGACCTCGTCGAAGTTCTGACCTGGCCCCTGACCAATGTGGCTCCGACGCCGGTCAGGAACCTCCCCGCACCGCCGCGAACGCGACGCGGCCCTGTGCCCACGGCACCCGGCCTCCCCGCCGCCGACCGCGCACGGTTCTTCACACGGATGCGGGAGACAGCGGAACAGGCCCGGGGCGGCGGCAGCTTCCTGCTGCGGCGTCAGGCCCTGTATCTGGCAGGGTTTGACGAGGAGAGCGGCACGTCTGACTGGCTGGCCCAACAGCAGACGCTCGTCCGCCCTGATGACTGGCTCACTCGCTGGCTCAACTCTCGTTCGGTCGCCGCTGTCGCAGCTCGACGGGGCGACCGAGACCGAATGGCGCACTTCATCACGCGCACACTTGGTGTCGACGACGCAGCCGAGGCCGCGAACCTCAACTACTGGGCGTACTGGCTCGGCGAGACACCCCACATCCAGCTGTCGGACGATTTCATCGCCTCGCTCGCCCCAGGCGCCTGGCACGGCCATCGCTTGCTGGATCACCTCGTGCGCGGCCTCACCCCCAAGCACGGATTCTTTGATCTCAACGTCCACACCCTGTGGGCCCTGCTGGCCGCGCGCCCCAACTTGCTCCGCGTGCCCTCCCCGGCGGGCACGGCCCTACGCACCCAACTCCCCGTGATGTTGGATGACCTGGAGCTCTCCGCTCAGGCCAGGCGGGAGCTGGAGGGCATTCGGTACGCAATCCGCCTCGCCGAGGCGTGAAAGGGGACACCGTGGCTGACCAGGACCTCACAGAGGTGGCCCACTTCCTGTGGGAGGCAGGCACACTGAAGACCGCGCGCCGAACCGGTTGGTGGATGGCGGGAGTCCGAGACCCGGAGAGCGTGGCCGAGCACGCATGGCGCACGTCCGTGATCGCCTCGGTCATCGCCACGCTGGAGGGCGTCGACGCTGCTCGCGCCGCGCATATGGCGGTGTGGCACGACTCCCAGGAGACGCGCACAGGCGACGTCAATCACCTGGGTAAGAAGTACGCGGCGCCCGGAAACCCCGAGGCGGTGACCGCTGACCAGACGGCTGGCATGCCCGAGGTCCTGCGCACCGCCGTGCGCGCCCTGGTCGCAGAGTACGAGGCCAAGGAATCACCCGAGGCCACCTGCGCACGGGACGCCGACAAGCTGGAGTGCATGCTTCAGGGCCTTGAGTACAGGGCCCAGGGGTACGCCAGCGCTCAGCGATGGATCGACAACAGCCGAGCACGCATCGTCACGGAGTCGGGGCAGCGGTTGGCCGATGAACTGCTCGCGCAGTCTCCCCTGGAGTGGCTGCGTGCCGCCATGGGCGAGAAGGGCGAGAAGGGCTGACCCACTGTGGAGCTCGGTATGGCCTAGGAGCCTCCGGACTTTTGTCCAGTGGTTGGGGGTTCTCGTCCGCGCGTGGTGCGGAGTTCGGCATGGTGGGATTCCGTACCGTCGCGAGGAGGCGTCCATGTGGACCGTGGAGCAGTTCGGGGCCGCGCACGAGGGGTATGTCGGGGCCGTTCTCGAGGATGGGGGCGAGCCGGAGCCCGCGTATCTGGATCCCGGGAGCGGGTCCGCCTTTCACAAGACCCGTGAGTGGTGGGCCTACAGCGGCAGTCTGAACCGGCCGCGGGCCGCGCGGGCGCGCGCCGCCTGTTCTTGTGGGTGGCGAGGGGATGGGGAGTACGTCATCTCGTGGGAGGACGTCGACATCTTCACCGACGCGTTCCCCTCGGCCGAGCCCCTCGGCGACTGGCACCGGCACATCGCCGATGTGGAGGTCCGCACCGTCCCGCTGCCCGCCGCGGTGGCCGCGCTCCTGGAGCAGCTCGACGCGCAGCTGACGCGCCTTGCCGAGGACGCGCCGCTCGCCGCCCTCAAGGCCGTGGCCGCGCTGGAGAGCACGACCAAGCGGATCGCCGGCAGCGCCGCCGCCTACGCCGAGGCCGACGACCTCTCGGGCGAGGTGCTCGGGCGGGCGCTCGGGGTCTCGCCCTCGGACGCCGAGTCGCGGCTGCTGCGTTATCGCCTCACCCGGTAGGCGGCCCAAGGGCGCGGGCCGGGGCTCGGGTCAGTTCGGTTCGCAGGTGTTGGCCTGCGTGGGGTTCAGTGCGCCGACGGCCGCGATGCTGTTGCCGCAGATGTTGACGTGGGCGTGCACCGGGGCCTGGACGAGGTTGCCCGTGCCGGTGCCCGGGGAGGCGATGGCCGTTCCCTTGGCGTGGGCGCCCGTGTCGGTGCCCACGTCGGCGTTGGGCGTGGGGTCCGCCGTCGCCGTGGTGGCGCCGAGCATGAGGGTGACCGCCGCGAGTGCCGCCGCGGCGAGGGTCCGGCGTTTGCTGAAGGGCATGGGCATGGGGGCCTCCACCTGCGTAGGGAGTTCGAGAGCGTCTGTCCTCTGGAGCTTCGCCCGTGCGGCCTCGCGCGGCTCGGCCGGTGGGCCGGTGGGCGGAAGGGGATCGCTCGTTCGTAGCCCAGCCCGTGGGTGAGCCCAGGTGGTCGGGGCGGGGGTTCGGCGCGGGGCGCCGCAGACGTGCGTATGACGTTCGCATCTCGCGTACGGTGTGCGCTCTGCGTACAGTGTTCGCAACGAGAGCACGCCGTACGCAGCGAGTGTGCCGCCTATGTCTTGAGGGGTCCCACGATGGAAGAGCGCCGTCATCCGCGCCGCTGGCTCATCCTGATCGTGCTCTGCCTGAGCACGCTGGTCCTGGTCGTCGACAACATGCTCCTGACCGTCTCGGTCCCGCCGATCGCCGACGATCTGGGCGCGGACGCCCAGGACATCCAGTGGATCATCGAGTCGTACATCCTGGTCTTCGCGGGCCTGCTGCTCACCGCGGGAAGCCTCTCCGACCGGTACGGGCGGCGGCGGGTGATGATCGTGGGGCTCACCCTCTTCGGGGTCGCGTCCCTGCTCGCCACCGTCGCGCAGAACCCCGAACAGCTCATCGCCGGGCGGGTGTTGATGGGTATTGGCGGCGCCTTGGTGATGCCGAGCACGCTGTCGATCCTGATCACCGTCTTCGACGACGAGGAGCGGCGCAAGGCGATCAGCGCCTGGAGCGCGGTGGCCGTGGTCGGCCTGGTCGGCGGGCCCGTCCTCGGCGGTGTGCTGATCGCCCACTTCTGGTGGGGCGCCGTCTTTCTGATGAACGTCCCGATCGCCCTGCTCGCCATCGTCGCCGCCCTCGTCCTGATGCCCGAGTCCAAGGGCCCCGCCCGCAAGGCCGACCCGCTCGGCATGGTCCTCTCGATGGTCGGCATGACCGCGCTGGTGTGGACGATCATCGAGTCCGCCAAGGCCGGGCTCGGCGACATGAGTACGCAGGTCTCCCTCGGCGTCGCCGTCATCGCCCTGGCCGCCTTCGGCATCTGGGAGGTCCGCTGCGACTCGCCGATGGTGCCGCTCGGCCTCTTCCGCGACCGCGTCTTCAGCGGCGCCAGCTTCTCCCTCGTCCTGCTGACCTTCGCCAACGGCGGGCTCATGCTGGTGCTGACCCAGTACCTCCAGTTCGTGCTCGGCTACTCGCCCGCCGAGACCGGCCTCGCCTTCGCCCCGATGGCCGTCGCCACGCTCCTCTTCAACGGCGTCGGCGCCACCCTCGGCAACAAGATCGGCAACCGGCCCATGACCGCCGTCGGCCTCGCCGTCATCGCCGCCGGGTTCGGGGCGCTCGCCTCGCTGCCCTCCGACGCCGAGTTCTGGATGCTCGCCGCGGCCATGGTCCTGATCGGCGTCGGCGGCGGTCTGGCGATGCCGGCCGCGACCTCCGCCCTGATGAGCGCGGTGCCCGCCGAGCACGCCGGGGTCGGCTCCGCCCTCAACGACACCGTCCAGCAGGCCGGGGCCGCCCTCGGCGTCGCCGTACTCGGCACGGTCCTCTCCCGCACCTACACCGGGTCGATGCCCGACTCCGCCCCCGCCGGAGCGGGCCACTCCGTCTCCGAGGCGCTCACCCTCGCCGCCTCCACCGGCGACAGCGCGCTCGCCGCGGCGGCCCGCGAGGCCTTCACCGAGGCGATGTCCGCCAGCTTCTGGGCCGGTGCCGCGGGGGTCCTGGCCGCCGCCGCCCTCGCCGTCCTCCTCATCAGGGACCGTGAGACGCCCGCCGTGCAGGAGGCCGAGGCCGCAGCGGTGCGCGGCGGTGAGCTGACCACGGCGGCCTAGGGCCTGTCTGACAATTCCCGCCTGCCTCGCGACGCCATGCACGCACTCTCGCCGCACCGGGCGCAGAGCCAAGTACGTCCAGTACGAGGCCCTACGCCCGGCACGCCGAGAGCACGCACCTGACGCCGCGAGGCCGCCCTCCGGGCGACGCCGGGAATTGTCAGACAGGCCCTAGGCCCCTTCGGTCAGGCCCCTTCGGTCGTGCCCTCAGGACGCTCGGGGTCCGTGAGCCGCAGACCGTTCTCCCAGATCGTGTTGAGCGTCGTGACCAGCCGCTCGTACGGGATGCGCTGGCCGAGCACGAAGACCATGTAGGCCATGCGGCTCACCATCACGGACAGGGCGTGCGCGGTCACCAGCGGGTCCAGGCTCTTGTCGGCCTCGCCGTTCTCCTGGAGCGTACGGATCAGCTTGGCGTTGCGCCGCGCGAAGGCGTTCCCGCGCTCGATGCGCAGCGCCATGAACTGCTCGTCGATCTGGGCCACTTGCTCGAACAGCGCCATCAGGCGTGCGTTCTTCTTGTACGCGCGCAAGTACTCGCGGTTCGACGCGTCGATGAGCCGGCGCGTGTCGGTGATGCCGGTGCGCTCGCGCAGATGCGGGTGGAGCATCTCCTCCTGCACCTGCTCGACGAGCGCCTGGAAGATCTCTTCCTTGCTGTTGAAGTACGTGTAGAACGACCCGGACGCGACCTGCGCGGCCTTGGAGATGTCGGTGATCCGGGCGTCCAGATACCCGTCGCGTTCGAAGACCTCGCGGGCGGCGGCGATCAGCGCGTTACGTGTCCTGACACCGCGCGCGCTGCGTGGCGTGATCGGTTGCTTCTGGCCGCCGTCCGCGGCCGGGGCCTGGGCAGCCACTGCGATCCATTCGCCGTACGTATCCGTGGCAGCGGATGCTACCAGCCGCCGCCGACTCCCACGGGCCAAGGGCGCGTTCGGGGTATCGGCCCACTCTTGAACCTGAATCCGGATTCAAATACGGTGACCGGACCAGGGTGCGACCAGGGGAGGACTCTTGTTCGACGTCAGCGACAGGGCCAAGGAGTACCAGGAGAGGCTGCTCTCCTTCATGGACGAGCACGTCTACCCCGCGGAGGCGGTGTACGAGGCACAGATGAGGGAGTCGGGCGACCCGCACTTCCACCCGCCGGTCCTCGAGGAACTGAAGGCCGAGGCGAGGAAGCAGGGCCTGTGGAACCTCTTCCACCCCGACCCGCGGTGGGGCCCGGGCCTGACCAACCTGGAGTACGCGATGCTCGCCGAGACCATGGGCCGCAGCGCGCACCTCGCCCCCGAGGCCACCAACTGCAACGCGCCGGACACCGGCAACATGGAAGTCCTCACGCTCTTCGGCACCGAGGAGCACAAGGAGAAGTGGCTGAAGCCGCTGCTCGCCGGTGAGATCGCCTCCGCGTTCGCCATGACCGAACCCGCCGTCGCCAGCTCTGACGCCCGCAACATCGAGATGCGGATGGTGCGCGACGGCGACGACTACGTCCTCAACGGCCGCAAGTGGTGGACGTCCAACGCCCTGCACAAGAACTGCCGGGTCCTCATCGTCATGGGCAAGACCGATCCCGACGGGCCGAGCCACCGGCAGCAGAGCATGATGGTCGTCCCGCTCGATACCCCCGGCGTCACGCTCCTGCGCAACCTGCCCGTCTTCGGCTACCAGGACCGCGAGGGCCACGCGGAAGTTCTCTTCGAGGACGTACGCGTCCCGCACACCGCCCTGCTCGCGGGCGAGGGCGACGGCTTCATGATCAGTCAGGCGCGGCTCGGCCCCGGCCGCATCCACCACTGCATGCGCTCCATCGGCATGGCCGAGCGCGCCCTGGACCTGCTGATCGACCGCGCGCAGTCCCGTACGACGTTCGGCGCACCCCTGTCCGAGCGGGCCAACATCCAGGACTGGATCGCCGAGGCCCGCATCGAGATCGACATGGCGCGCCTGCTGACCCTCAAGGCGGCCCACCTCATGGACACCGTCGGCAACAAGCAGGCCCGCACGGAGATCGCCGCCATCAAGGTCGCCGCCCCCGAGGTGGCGCTGAAGGTCGTCGACCGGGCGATCCAGGTCCACGGCGGCGCCGGTGTCTGCGACGACTTCCCGCTCGCGAGCATGTACGCCCACCTGCGCACTCTGCGCCTCGCGGACGGCCCCGACGAGGTGCACAAGCGCACCATCGCACTGCGGGAACTGCGCCGCCGCGAGACCGAGCGGAACGCGCGGTGATCAGGACAGGTGATCAGGACCGAGTGATCAGGACAAGGCGTCGACGGTCGGTACGACGGTGCCGAACAGGTCGGTGACGGCCGTCAGGGCCGCCGTATGGAGCGCGGCGGCCGACAGGACCGTACCGTCCGGGGCGGTGAGGGCGCGGGTGGCGGTGGCCTCGGCGACGACGGTGGGCCGGTAGCCGAGGTTGAAGGCGCCCTGCGCGGTGTAGTTGACGCACATGTGCGTCATGAAACCGGCGAGCACCAGGTCCTTGCCGCCGCCCGGGGCGACGCCCAGGCCGGTCAGCGTCTTCTCCAGCTCGGTGGCGTGGAAGGAGTTGGGGAACTGCTTGACCACGACCGGCTCGCCGTCCACCGGGGCGACCTCGTCGCTGAGGGCGCCGATGTGCGCGCGGATGTCGTAAGGAGTGTTCTCACCACCGTCGTTGATGACGTGGACCACCGGGATGCCCGCGGCCCTGGCACGCACCAGCAGGCGTGCCCCCGCCGCGAGCGCCGCCTCGGCGCCTTCCAGGGCCATGACTCCGGTGCGGTAGGTGTTCTGGAAGTCGATCATTATCAGGGCGGAATCGCTCAGCCGGGGCGGCTGGTTGTCCAGGCCGATCACGTCACGCAGGGTGGTGGAGACGTGGTTCGGGTGCGTATTCGTGGTCATCGGGGTGCCTTTCATGGGAAATGAGGGTCAGTCGGTGCCGACGCGGAAGCGACGGCGGTAGGCGGCGGGAGTGATGGCGAGCTGCCGCCGGAAGGCGCGGTGAAGGGTCTCCACCGAACCGAGCCCGGCGGCCGCGGCGACCTGCTCCAGGGAGTGGTCCGTGGTCTCCAGGAGGCGGCGGGCCGCCTCGACCCTGGCGGCCTCGACGTACTCGGCCGGGCTGGTGCCCGTCTCCTGTTTGAACACGCGGGCGAAGTGCCGTTCGCTGAGGCACATCCGGGCCGCGAGCGCCGCCGCCGACAGATCGTCGTCGAGGTGCTCGGCGATCCACAGCCGCAGCGCGTCGATGTCACGGCGTTCGGACGCGGGCCGGCTGAGCGGCACCGAGAACTGGCTCTGCCCGCCCTGCCGCTTGAGGAACATCACCAGCTGCCGGGCCACCGCCAGGGCGATGTCCTCTCCCTGGTCCTCGGCGACCAGCGCGAGCGCGAGATCGAGGCAGGCGCTGATTCCGGCGCCGGTCCACAGCCGGCCGCGGTCGGCGCGCACGAAGATCGGGTCCGGGTCGACCGTGACGTCCGGGTGGTCGGCGGCGAGCTGCGCGGCGGTCGACCAGTGGGTGGTCGCCGTCCTGCCGTCGAGGAGCCCGGCCGCGGCCAGCAGATGGGCGCCGACACACACCGACGCCACCCGCCCGGCGCGCGGGGCGGTCTCCCTCAGCCACTGGACGACCTCGCCGTCGATACGGGCGAGCGGGCCGTCGTCGGTCATGTCGACCGCGCCGGGCACCAGCAGGGTGTCCACCCGCCCACGGATCTCGTCGAAGGACACGTCGGTGAGCAGCCGCACGCCCGCCGACGTGCGCACCGGCCCGGCGACCGGCCCGGCGAGGCACACCTCGTACCCCGCGCGGCCCCGCGTCTCCCGGTTGGCCAGCGAGAAGACCTCGGCGGGGCCGGTCACGTCGAGGAGATCGACATCGGGGAAGACCGCGATGACGACGCGGTGTGCGGTAGGCATGCGGCCATCCTCCCGGCCGCCGCCCGATGGCCGCAATGACGATTCCCTGTCACATCCGGACATGCGCTTCAGCCCGCCGGGCCGTACCGCGGCCCGGCCC